>JABFWJ010000427.1 GCA_013362295.1 Thermoleophilia bacterium | reverse complement strand
GGCATCGTCGCCGTCGTGCTCATCATCGGGCTGACAGCGCTCGGCTTCCTTGCCCCTGTGATCTTCGGGTCCGGCTACGACGTACAGACCGACGAGACGCTCAAGGGCATCACGTTCCGGCACCTCTTCGGGACCGACGAACTCGGGCGCGACATCTTCGTCCGCAGCGTCTACGGCCTCCGGACCGACCTCATCCTCGTCTACATCGCGGTGCCGATCACAATGGCGATCGGCACCGCGCTAGGGCTCCTCGGCGCCGTCTCCCGCTGGCTCGGGACAGCGACCCAGCGAATCCTCGACATCATCATCGGATTCCCGAGCCTGATCCTCGGCATCTCGGTCGTCCTCGTGATGGGCCCGGGCTTCCCGGGTCTGCTGGTCGCCATCATCGTCAACGGTCTGCCCACTTTCGGGCGGCTCGCCCGGCAAACGATGCTCGCGCAACAGGAACGCGAGTACGTGACGGCTGCCCGGTCGCTCGGTCTCGGCCGGTGGAGGATCATGGGCCGCCACATCCTGCCGAACATCGCCGACCCGATCATCGTGCAGGGCGCCGTGTTCATCGTGCACGCCGTCTTCCTCGAAGCAGCTCTCAGCATCGTGGGCCTCGGCATCCAGCCGCCGCAGCCGTCGCTCGGCGCCCTGCTGGACATCGGCATGCGGTACATCAACCAGTCGCCGACGTACATCGTCGGGCCGATCATCATTCTGCTCCTCCTCGCGTTCGCGTTCAGCCTGCTGACCGACGCACTCAACGCGGCGGTGAATCGCAAGTGACCACGAGCGCAGAACACTCGACCGAATCCGCGGAGCAGTCGCACCTGCTCGAGGTCCGCGACCTCGCGGTGAGCTTCCCCCTGGCCGGCGGCGACGTCCAGGCCGTCAAGGGCGTGTCCTTCAGTGTCGCGCCCGGCCGGATCCTCGGGATCGTCGGCGAGTCGGGGTCGGGGAAGTCGGTCACCGCGCGCGCCGTGATGCGGATGCTCCGACCGCCCGGCCGGATCGTCGGCGGATCCGTGCAGTACCTCGGGAAGGACGTCCTGACCCTTCGCGAGGAAGAGATGCGGAAGGTGCGCGGTCGCGACATCGCGATGGTGTTCCAGGATCCCCAGGCGGCCCTGAACCCGGCGATGCGCGTGGGCGACCAGGTAGCCGAGGCACTCGAGGTCCACGGGGTCGGCAAGGCGGAGGCGAAGGCCCGGGCCCGCGAGCTGTTCGAGCAGGTCGGCATCCCCGAGCCCGAACGCCGTCTGAAGTTCTACCCGCACGAGTTCTCCGGCGGGATGCGTCAGCGCGTCGTCATCGCGATCGCACTCGCCAACCGCCCCAAGCTCCTCATCGCAGACGAGCCGACCACAGCGCTCGACGTCACGATCCAGGCGCAGATTCTCGACCTGCTCCGCCAGTTGCGCGACGAGCTCGGTATCGCGATCCTCTTCATCACCCACGACATGGGGGTCGTCGCCGAGCTGTGCGACGAGGTGATCGTCATGCATCACGGCAGGATCGTGGAGCGCGGCGACGTGAAAGACGTTCTGTCCCGTCCCGTCGACCCGTACACCGTCGCCCTGATGGACGCGATCCCGAAGATGGACGCACCGCTGCGTGCCGACGCGCCGAGCGCCGAGGCGAAGCCGGTCCTCGAGGTCCGCGAACTCAAGACCGACGTCAACCTCCGCAGGGCCGGTCTCTGGCGGCGTGCCACACCGTTCTACGCGGTGAACGGCGTCTCGCTGCACGTCGACCCGGGGGAGACGCTAGCGCTTGTCGGAGAGTCGGGATGCGGGAAGTCGACCCTGTCACGAACCGTCGTAGGGATCAGCACGCCCGCGTCCGGGGAGATCTTCGTCGACGGCGCGCCCGTACAGGGACCGGCAGAGCGCCGCCCACGTCACGTCACCCGCGCGATCCAGTACGTGTTCCAGGACCCGTACTCGTCCCTCAATCCGCGACGCACCGCAGGGCAGTCCCTGGAGGAGGCGCTGGCGATCGCAGGCGTCCCCCGGCAGGAGATCCGCCGGCGCAGCATCGAGCTGCTGGGGCGCGTCCGGCTCGGCCCTGAGTATCTGGACCGCTATCCGCATGCGTTCTCGGGCGGTCAGCGCCAGCGCATCGGCATCGCGCGAGCGCTTGCCTCCGACCCACGGCTCATCATCCTCGACGAACCCGTCTCGGCGCTCGACGTCTCCATCCAGGCGGAGATCCTGACGCTCCTCAGACAGTTGCAGGAGCAGTACGGCGTCGCGTACCTGTTCATTTCGCACGATCTCGCCGTCGTGCGGGAGATCAGCCACCGCGTCGCGGTGATGTACAAGGGCCAGATCGTCGAGCACGGCACGACGGAGAAGATTTTCGGGAGCCCCGAGCACTCCTACACGCGCGCGCTGCTCAGCGCCACACCTGACCTGCAAGGAGCCCTCGCGTGACGCCACGTCCCAACGTCATCGTCATCCTCGCCGACGATCTGGGGTACTCGGACCTGGGTTGCTTCGGCGGCGAGATCGCGACGCCGAACATCGACCGGATCGGCCGCGAAGGGGTGCGGTTCACGCACTTCTACAACACGGCCCGCTGCAGCCCGTCGCGAGCGAGTCTCCTGACCGGACGGCATCCGCACGAGACCGGAATCGGCATCCTCACCGATGACGACCGACCCCACGGTTACCCGGGATCGCTCGATCCGCGCTTTCCGACACTCGCCCAGCGCTTCTCCGAAGCGGGCTACGCGACTGCCCTCTCGGGCAAGTGGCATCTGTCGAGCAACGTCTCCGAGCCGGATGACAGCTGGCCGACCCGTCGCGGGTTCGACGAGTTCTTCGGGATCATGCCCGGCGCGGGGGACTACTACCACCCGGCCGGTCTCTGGTACGGCGAGGAGAAGCAGCCTGTACCCGACGACCCCGGGTTCTACCTGACCGACGCGATTGCCGAGCATGCGGCCGGCTTCGTCACGGCTCATGCCGGTACGACGCCCTTCTTCCTGTACCTCGCCTTCACCGCGCCGCATTGGCCGCTGCAGGCGCCGGAGGCCGACATCGAGCGGTACGACGGGGTGTTCGATGAGGGTTGGGACGTGCTGCGTCGTCGGCGTCTCGAGCGCCTCGTCGCGGAGGGACTGTTGCCCGCGGGGACCGAGCTGAGTGAGCGCGATCCGACCCAGCCGGCGTGGGCCGACGTCGAGAACCCCACGTGGGAGTCCCGCCGCATGGCCGTCTACGCCGCTCAGGTAGAGATCATGGACCGCGGCGTCGGCCGCGTGCTCGACGCTCTCGAGAATGCCGGCGCGTCGGACGACACCGTCATCCTCTTCCTGTCGGACAATGGCGCGTGCGCCGAGGAGCTGCCTCCGCCGGACGCGATCCACTTTCGTGAGCGCCAGCCGACGCACACCCCCGCGGGCATTCCGCTCCAGCTCGGCAACGAGCCGTCGATCGTGCCCGGTCCTGACACCACCTTCGCAAGCTACGGCCGCGCCTGGGCGAACCTCGGCAACACTCCGTTTCGGTTGTACAAGCGGTGGGTGCACGAGGGTGGCATCGCTACGCCGTTGCTCCTCCGGTGGCCCCGGGGCCTGGACGCCGGACGCGTCGTACACGAGCCTTACCAGCTCACCGACATCGCGCCGACCTTGTTCGAGGCCGCCGGCGTCGAGCCACTCCACGGTCCCGGGACGAGCGTTCTCCCTGTGGCACGGGGCGAGCGCGCCCATGACCAGCACACGCTGGTGTGGGAGCACGTCGGCAACGCCGCCATCCGCCGTGGCCGCTGGAAGCTC
>JABFWJ010000475.1 GCA_013362295.1 Thermoleophilia bacterium | reverse complement strand
GAGCGCCGCGAGCGCCGCGAGCGCCGCGGCGTCGCGCGTGCGCGTGCGCTCGAGTGCGCGCCGAACGCGCTCCTCCACGTGCTCCGGCCGGTAGAGCTCGAGGTCGACGCCCACGGCGCGCGCGAGCAGGCCGACGGCGGCCGGATCGATCGGGCTGCCCCTCCCAGTCGTGTCCACGATCCTGCCACATCTTGCCCGACGGGCCGCGGCTTTACCCTTGGCGACACGCCTCCGAGACGATGAGCCGGTGGCCGAAATCGACGTCGGGGAGCGTGCGGAGGCGGCCGAACCGGCGATCCCACGCGCCCGACGCGAGGTCTCGTTCGAGCCGGGCGAGACCCTCGGCGACCTCGCTCTCTGGCGTGAGGGCGAACTGCGAGATGTTCCGGCGGACGGCGCCGTCGAGGTACAGCTCGGGTCGCGCCCAGTAGGCGCCGAACAGGCCGTCAGCGCAGTTGCGCGGGAGCGGGACCGGACGCTCGCTGACCGGGGCGAGCTCGCGCTCGATCGTCGCGGCGATCTCTGCGTTCCAGCCCGAACGGGCGAGAGCGGGCAGTACTCCTCGAGCCAGAAGGGCTCGCCGCGCGCGGCGACGCGTATGAAGATCACGACCCTGTGGGTGCCGATTATCCGGTTTGGAACGGTGGGCCGGCTTCCGGCGATGCCGCGACCGCATCGAGGGCGCATTCGATCGCTGGGCCGCGTCCCTCGAGCTCGGGGATCGTCTTGCGGGAGACGCCGGTCCGCTCGGCCAGCTCACCAACGGTCATCAACCGTCCTGTTCTCGTTCGTTCGCCGCGGTGCATCGAGGTCACGCTAGCTGGCTCGGTCGAGCGCGTGCTCGGCGACGTCGCGGCGGATGAGGCCGAGCAGGACGCCGTCGGAGCGGGTGACGGGCAGGTTGGTCAGGTTCTGGTTGCGCATGCGTTCGATCGCGGCGCTGAGGTCGAGGCTGGGTCGGACGGTGCTCGGGCCGGCCGTCATGACGGCTTCGACGGTTGGGTCGTCGTCGCTGGCGAGCGCGGCGCGGCCGAGGCGGCCGAGGACGATGCGCCGGTCGTTGACGACGAAGCAGGTGTCGAAGCCGGCGGTGCGGACGCGTTCGCAGCCGTCTTGCAGCGATTCGTCGGGCGTGCAGGTTGGGACGTCGGTTTGCAGGTGGGCGCCGACGCGGGTGTTGCTATCCCGCTGTCCTTCGAGCGGGCGCCCGAAGGAGCCCCAGTCGGCTTTGCCGGCGACGTAGTCGTGGACACGGGTGAAGCCGAGGGTTTCGAGCCGCCACGCGGCTCGTGGGCTCATGTCTCACTGGGTGTCGTAGCAGTAGACGATCACCGGCCGTTCGCGGTCGAGTCGCCGGGTTGTCTCGCGGTCGAGCGTCTTCAAGGGGATGTTGATCGCGCCGGGGAGGTGTTCGTCCTCGTATTCGTCGGGCGGCAGCACCTCGACGAGCTGCGCTTGTTCGTCGCGGAGGAGGCGTTGGAGTTCGTCGCGGTCGATCGGAGTCGGCATCTAGGGCTCCTCCATGAGGTTGGCGAAGACGGTTCGGCGCTAGGAGGAGATGAAATGAAGCCCGGAGCGCGCGGTTCGACGTTGTCGTCGCGGACGAAGGCGGGCGTGGCGCTCGCCGTGGTCGTGCCCCGACCGCCGGCCGTTCTCTATAGAGGCAAAGCAAAGGCCCTGTTTCCAGGGCCTTTTCCATGGGCGGTACTGGGCTCGAACCAGTGACCCCCAGCTTGTCGAGCCCCCACGCCGCTTCGCGCGCTTTCGTGGCCGCAACCCGTTTTCGTCGTGTTTGCAGCACCCTTCTTGTCTCGCCGATCGCCGCGTTCATCGGCGTTCGCGCGCGTTTTCGGTCCCTGCTGTTAGCACGCGTTATCACCGTCAAGTGACATTGTCGCCAGCACTGGGGCAGACGGCGATCCTCCCTGCCGCGCCCGACGCAACCGGCTCGGCGCTCAGGTCCACGAAAGCGGCGGAATTCCATCTCTCCTTTCGGTTCGACGCTTGCGTTGGTCGGTCTCGACGCCCCGTGTAGCGGTGAGGGACGGATTGATCGCCGTCCCTCACCGACCGCCGGCCCTCGTCCTAGCTGGCGCCGGGCGGATTGAAGCTGTACGTCCCGTCCCAGTGCCAGAGCTTCGTGTCGGGGTTGTACGTGACGATGACCCTCGCTTGGAAGCCCCGGAACTGTCCCGCCCCGCGCGAGAATGTGACCACACCAGAGAGGGTCGCGAACGAGAGCGTGACGTGCCCGAATGCGCTGTTCCCCGGCCCGGTGTCGAGAACGAGGTCGCTGTCGAGCCCGGCGGCACCTGCTGCCTGCGCGTAAATCACGTCCGAGCCGACGTCGATTCCCCTCAGGCTGGACGACGTGATCGTGCAGAACGAACCGGCCTGGCCCGTGTACTGCGAGCACTCCTTCGTCACATGCAGAGCACCGCTCCGCGGTGAATTACCGGCCTGGCCCGCCACGGCGAGCACACCGGCGACGGAGACGGCCAGGATCAATCCGAGAATCCGCTTCATGCTGAGCCTCCTTCGGAGCCGCGACCGCTAGGGGTGAGCGCGAGGTCCGCGACCACCGTGACCCGCGTGAACGGCACCCGAGCGAGCTCGTTCACCATTCGGACGTCCTCCGCGTTCGCGGCCTGAAAACGGCAGAGGCACGATTCGTCCGACGGGGGATGCGACGTCGCGACTGCGAGGCCGCGCCCCCCGACGTTTGCCGCCACGAGGAGGAGGCGCGTCATCGGTCTACTTCCTCGACGCGTTCGACCTCGAGCTCCGCACGCCGCGTGGCCTCGGCGACCGCGGCCGCCGATCCGCCCTCGAAGACGAGGAAGCAGCCCGAGGTCTCCGGGACGTACTCGGCGCGCACGAACCACACCGGGATTCCGCGGCCGGCGAGCTCCTGTGCGGCGGCGCGGGCGCGGTTGCCCGCGGCGGCGACGGTCGCGGCGTTGTCGTCGCTCGCGTGCAGCTCGACGCGGTAGCTCTTCACGAGCGGAACGATCCGCGGCGGCGGTAACGAGTCGCTAAACGATCCGCGTCGCTTCGTGCCGCCGACTGCGGTGCTAGCGTCGTCACAGGTCGGAGGAGGGCAAATGGAGTTCCGGATCCTGGGCCCGCTCGAGGTGGCGGAGGATGGCGATGTGCTGGCGCTCGGTCGCGGTCGGCAGCGCGCGTTGCTCGGGCTTCTGCTCCTGCACGCGAACGAGGTCGTCGCGCAGGACCGTCTCGTCGACGATCTGTGGGGCGAGTCGCCGCCGCCGACGGCGTTCACCGCGCTGCACGGATACGTGTCACGGCTGCGGAAGCTCCTCGGCGCCGACCGCGTCCTCACCTCGCCGCCCGGCTACATGCTTCGGCTCGACACGCACGAGCTCGACCTGCACCGGTTCGAGCGGCTCGTCGAGCGCGAGCGGTACCGCGAGGCCCTCGCGCTCTGGCGGGGGCAACCGCTCGCGGACCTCGCGTTCGAGTCGTTCGCGCGCAGCGAGATCGACCGGCTCGAGGAGTCGCGCCTCACGGCGCTCGAAGGTCGCGTCGAGCAGGACCTCGCCGAGGGAAGGCATGGCGAGATCGTCGGCGAGCTCGAGGCGCTCGTGGACGAGCATCCGCTGCGCGAGCGCTTCGCGGCGCAGCTCATGCTCGCGCTCTACCGGTCCGGCCGGCAGGCCGAGGCGCTCGACGTCTACCGCGCGGCGCGTTCGCGCCTCGTGGAGGAGCTCGGGCTCGAGCCGAGCGAGATCCTGCGGCGGCTCGAGCGCCAGATCCTCGATCACGACCGCACGCTCGATGAGCCGCGCGC
>JABFWJ010000201.1 GCA_013362295.1 Thermoleophilia bacterium | reverse complement strand
GCGCGCTGGCGATGTCGAACACGTCGAACCACCCGATGTGCCCGATCCGGAAGATCTTCCCCTTCAGGTGCGCCTGCCCGGGGGCGAGCGTGACGCCGTGGCGGTCACGCAGGTGGAGCAGCAGCTCGTCGGAGTCGATGCCCTCCGGCGCACGGACGGCCGTGACAACCGCCGCGCCGTCGTCGTCGGGAGAGAAGAGCTCGAGCCCCATCGCCTTGATCCCGGCGCGCGCGGCGCGGCCCAGCCGCACGTGGCGCGCAAAGGCGGCCTCGAGGCCGTCGTCGAGGAGCAGTCCGAGTGCGACGTCCAGGCCGCGGATGATCGAGACCGCCGGAGTGAAGGCCGCGTCGAGCACGTCCTGGGCCTTCTTGTTGGCGCGCCAGTCGAAGTAGAACGTGCGCGGCTCCTCGACGCGCTCGAGCACGCGCTGCGGAACGGACGCCATCGCGAGCCCGGGCGGCGCCATCAGCGCTTTCTGCGAGCCCGACACGACGACGTCGATCCCCCAGGCGTCGGTCTCGAGCGGGACCGCGCCGAGGGAGGAGATCGCGTCGACGACGAGCGTCGCGTCGCCGACCGCGTCCCGGATGCCGCGGACGTCGGCGACGACCCCGGTCGAGGTGTCGGACTGCTGGCAGAAGACGAGCTCGGCACCCGACTCGCGGACGGCAGCGCCCACCTCGTCGGGATCGGGCGCCTCACCCCACTCGTAGCGGATCGGCTGGACATCGAGGCCGTAGCGCTCGCAGATCGCGACCCAGCGCTCGCCGAAGGAGCCGTGGCTCACGACGGCGACGCGCTCGCCCGCCGCGGCGAGGTTCGCGACCGCCGACTCCATCGCGCCCGTGCCCGACGCCGTGAAGAGCAGGACGTCGGACTCGGTGCGGAAGACCTCTTGCAGGCGGCCGAGCACGCGCGCGTAGATCTCGCGGAAATCCGGGCCCCGATGGTGGACGATCGGCTCGGCCGTCGCGGCCAGCACCGCGGGCGGAACGGGCGTCGGGCCGGGCGTGAACAGGTAGCGCTTCTCCAAGTGCGTCAGCCTAGCGATGACCGTCGAAGGAGAGGACCTGCTGGTACGTCGGACGGTTCGCCCAGCGCATCGTCGCCGTGAGGATCCCCGGAGCGAAGCGGATCCGCTCCCTGACCGCGTCCGAGCGCCACGCGGCCGGGTCGGGGCCTTCGGCGGCCGTGAGCTCGGTTGCCGCCGCCTCGAGCGCGGCCCACAGGCTCTTCGAGCAGGCGGCGGCGTCACCGCCCCCGCAGTAGCGGTTCGCGAACGCCGGCCCGCGCAGGTCGCGCTCGACGTAGCCGTACCAGCCGTCGATGTAGGCCGAGCCGCCCGTGTTGGGCTCGTCGTCGCGCTCCATCAGCGCGGCCAGCCGGTCGGTCAGCGGGCCGAGGACCGGCGACAGGACGGCGTCCGCGAGCTTCGGCCACGCTGCGTCGAGCAGTGCCGCGCCGGGGCTGTCGACCCGCCCGTCGAGATTCAGGTCGAGGCGCGAGGCGCCCTTCGCCCGCCAGTCGTCGATCAGCAGCTGTAGCTGCCGGTCGCGCTCGGACGGCGGCGTTCCGAGCGCGCGGCTGATCGCCGGCCAGACGGCGATCGCGCGGAGATCCTGCGTCGCCGCCGTGTTCATCGCGCGCACGACGTCGAGGACCGTGTTCTTCCCGGGCTTGAGGTTGCCGGTGAGGAGCTGAACACGGTGCACCGCGCCGTAGGAGAAGTTGTCGTCGGCCGAGGCGAAGCCGGGCGCGGGTTTGTTGTTCCAGTTGACGATCTGGCCGCTCGGCGGATCGATTGCCTGCGGATGCGCAGCAGGTGCGAGGAACCCCTTCCAGTCGAATGCGCCCGTCCCGACCGTCGGTAGTCCCGGATCGACTCCGGAGGCCCGCAGCGGCAGACGGCCGCAGGAGACGTACGCGATGTGCTTCGAGTCGACGTAGAAGCCGTTGAATGCCATCTCGAACCGCGAGAGGTCGTGGGTGAACTGCCGCGCCGACCTGAGCCGGCCGGTCGAGAGGTCGTACACGTCGAGCGCGGCCTTCAGCTCCCGCCCGCGCGTCGAGCGCAGCCGCGCGAGCGCGACGCGCTGCCCACCGGCGCTGCCGTAGCCGGTGACCGGGCCGTGCACCGTCTGCCAGAACGACACCGGCGCGTCGGGCTGCTGCGGCGCGGTGATCGCTCCGGCGTCGAAATGCGTCATCGCCGTGCACCGGCCCTTGTAGAGGTAATGGTGGTCGTCGCCGCCGCAGAGCGTCTCCGCAAACGTGTCGATGTTGTCCGACTCGGAGGATGTGAACGACCAGCCGTAGTCGGGGCCGCGCCCGATCAGCACGTTCGGAATGCCGGCGAGCGATCCTCCGCGCACGGACATTCCACCGCCCTCCAGGTCGACCTCCCAGAAGAACTCGGGATAGAAGTAGCCGAGCTGCGGCCCCGCCACCATGATCGGGTGACCGGTCGCGGAGCGCTTCGCCGAGAGGAGCAGCGCGTTCGACATCGAGCGCAGCGGCGCCGGCGGCTGCACGCTCGCATCCGCGACGACCGCGTTGCCGGGCCCCGGACCCCCTGCGGTCTGTAGTCCGTACCGGAACGTCTGCGCGAGCGTCGTCGGGGCGGGCGAGTTCTCCTCGCGCAGGTCGTCGAACACCGACAGCCCCTTTGCCGCGCCGAGGTTCGCCTGCAGCGCCGAGAGGAACTCCGACCGCCGTGCCTCGTCACCGCCGCCGGCGCCGAAGCGCGCGCCGAGCAGGCAGGCCGTCGCGATCACGTCGTTGCGCGTCCACGGCGTGATCGGAAGACCTGATGCCTTCCGCTGCGCGTTGATCCCGGCGACGTACGCGTCGATGTCCGCGAGCTCGGCCTTCCCACGCGCGCCGGCGGCGGTCAAGAAGGAGACCTGCCGCGCGAGAAGGTTCTCGGCCGCTTGACTGGGACGGAACTGCTTGCCGGAGAGCGCGACGGCGAACGCGTTGAAACCGGGCGCATCGAGGCACGCCAGGCGGCCCGGATAACGCGCGAGCTCCATCAGGATGCCGCGGTCCTCGGCCGCGGCCCAGCCCGCGCCGTAGAAGACGGCCGCCTCCGTCCTCCCGAAGACGTGAGGCACGTCGAAGGCGTCGCGCCTGATCGTGACGCCGCGGCCGGGCGACTCGATGCGCACCGCTTTCTCCTTGCCCGTCCAGAGCGGCTCCGCCTTGAAGTCCCGCGCGACGTCCGTCGCCGTAACCTTGTCGAAGAGCGGTGTGAGCGCGTCGTACAGAACGGCCTGGTCGGTCGAATGGGCGGTGAAGTTCGCTCCGCCGAAATTGCCCGGTGGCAGGATGTCGCGCGCGACCGCTGCGAAGTCGTGGCGCGGCGCGGCTGTCGCGATCACGGCGAAGGCGGCGCCGAGCGCGAGAAACCCGACGGCTGCAAGCGCGCTCTTCACGCCGCGAGCACACTATCGCCGTGGACGTGCTGCTGTCATTCGGCGCGGCGCTCGTATCGCTTCGGCTCGCGGGCCCGCTTGTACGCGCGCGGCGCTACGCGTGGGCCGCCGGGCTCGTCTCGTTCGCCGCGGCGGCGGGCGCGATGGCGTGGGGCGCAGCGCACGGCTGGGACGCGCGCGCGTTCCGCGTCTACTACCTCGCGGGCGCGCTGCTGTCGGCTCCTCTGCTCGGCATCGGTTCGCTGTCACGCCTGGGCAAGCGCTGGGCCGCTCCGGTCGGGCTCGGCTATACGGGACTTGCGATCGGGATCGCCGTCGCGATGCCCGTGCACGGCCGGTTCGGATCGACGGAGGTGCCCCGCGCACAGGTTCATCTC
>JABFWJ010000318.1 GCA_013362295.1 Thermoleophilia bacterium | reverse complement strand
GGACGAAGCCGAGTCCGAGCCGCCGGCAGGCCGGGAGCAGCTCGTCCTCCGCCTCGCGTGCGAGCAGCGAGTACTCACTCTGCTCGGATACGTACGCGTCGCCGGCAAGCGCATTCGCGCGCTCGAGCGCCGGAGGCTCGTAGTTCGACGTCCCGTAGGCGCGGATCGTTCCCTGCTCGACGAGCTCCTCGAGCGTGCCGATCGTCTCCTCGAGCGGCGTGTCGGGATCCATCACGTGGTGCTGGTAGAGATCGATCACGTCCGTCTGCAGCCGCCGCAACGAGGCTTCGAGCGCGCGGAGGATGTAGTCGCGCGAGCCGCGCCGCACCGCGCCGTCGCCCATGTCGTTGCCGAACTTCGTCGCGAGCACCACGCGGTCGCGCCCCCCGCGGAGGACGTTGCCGAGGAACGTCTCGCTGCCGCCCTTGTTGCCGTAGACGTCCGCGGTGTCGAAGAAGGTCACGCCGGCATCGAGCGCCGCGTCGACGACGGCGCGAGTTCCTTCCTCGTCGACACGGCCGCCGAAGTTGTTGCAGCCGAGCCCGACGACGGACACCTCGAGCGGCCCGAGCTTCCGCGTGCGCACGCGCGCACGCTATCGGTACCGTCGCGCTCTGTGCGCTCCTTCGACGACTTCCAACGCGGGCAATGCCCGAATCGCGCGGCATTGTCGCCGGGACGCCCACTGTCTATCGTCTGCCTATGAAGGATCTCAGCGAGCGTGATGTCCATCGCGCGCTCGACGTCGTCGCCGCTGCGGCAGCAGGTGGGAACGGGACAGCTTTCGAGACCGAGACGGTCGACGCGATCGTTGCGGCAATCCCCGCCGACGAGGCGGCGTACGTCGAGTGGCGTTTCGGCGACCGCGACTCCATCCGCGTCGCGCGCGGTGGAGACGAACCGCCGTGGCTCGACGAGGCGCTCGCGGCGACCTGCGGCTCGTACCCGCTGCGCGACGTCGACCACGCTGCCTCGGTCGAGCCGCTGAGGATCAGCGATGTCGTCTCGCGCGCTCGTTTCCGGAAGAGCCCGTTCTACGTGTCCGTGATGCGGCCGCTAGGCCGCGAACGCGAGCTGAAGATGTGGCTGCCGGCGCCACCCGGCCACGCGCGCTACTTCGAGCTCGAGCGAGGGCCGGGCCCTGACTTCGACGAACGTGATCGGTCGTTCCTCTCGCTCCTCCGGCCGCACCTTGCCCGCGTGCGCATGCGGTGGGAGCGCCGGCCGCGTCTGCCGTCCTTGACCGAGCGCGAGCTGGACGTGCTCGTCCTCGTTGCGCAGGGATTGACGAACCGCCAGATCAGCCGCCGGCTCTTCATCTCGCCGGCGACCGTCCGAACGCACCTCGAGCACATCTACGACAAGCTCGGGGTGCGGAGCCGCGCGGGCGCGGTCGGCGCCGCATTCCGCAACGCCTCGGAGAGGGCCGCCTCGAAATCCGTCAGATGACCGATTGCAGCTGAGATCGCGGCGATCGAACGTGTGCCTTGAGGACGACCACGAGGAGGCGAAGAGGCATGCGTTCACTTCCGTCTGTGACGTTGGGCGTCGCCGCGTTGGCGGCGTCGGCCTTCGCGGTCGGCGCTGCAGCCGGCCCGCCGTGGGGGCCGGAGACGCCGCCCTTCAATATCGAGGTGATCCTTCGCGACATGACCGGCGGCAGCGGCTTTGGTCACGTCAAATTCCGTCAGCCGAACGACACCGAGAAGATCGTCTTCCTCGACACGTGGGTACGCGACCTGGCGCCGAACCACGCCTACCGACTCCAGCGCGGGGTGGACACGGCGCTGGACGGCAACTGCCCGCGCGCGGCGACTGACTGGCTGACGCTCGGCAAGGGGCTCGTTCCGCAGGTGATCACGACCGACGACCGAGGCACCGGCCGGGAGGACTTGTCCCGTGACCTCGCGGCGGTGCCGACCGGCAAGCAGTTCGATATCAACTTTCGCGTGATCGACGCGGTGAGTTCGGCTCCGGTGCTCGAGAGCGGCTGTTACCGGTTCACGGTCGACCCCTAAGCAAGCGTCGAGGAGCCCGGAACGGTCGTCACGACGACGAGGTGTTCAACCAGGACGGCACGCCCGTGACGAGCTTCCGCGCTCGCGGATTCTTCGCCCGCCGGCCCTGATTTCCCGGAAATGGGGCTACCCTCCGCGGGTGAAGGTCGCCTCGCTTGCCGCGGTGCTCGCGATCCTCGTGCTCGTCCCCGCAGCGCACAGCGGGAGCGCAGCGCCGTTCGTCGTCGGGCTCGCCGACCTCCTCCCCGAACAGAACGCCGCTGCGGTCGCGCCGGCCGTCGAGCTCGGTGCCACGGCCTTCCGTTACACGCTGCAGTGGGCGCCGGGAGAACGTGCCCTCACGCCCTCCGACGCGTCGTCCTTGCACTCAGGCGTCGGCGCCGCGCCGTCGATGCGAATCGTCCTCAGTGTCTACGGGACGACGTCTACTGCACCGGTCGACGCAGCCGCTCGGTCGGACTACTGCGCCTTCGTCGCCGACGCCCTCCGGCTCGAGCCGCGCATTCGAGACGTCGTGATCTGGAACGAGCCGAACAAGGCGCAGTTTTGGAGCCCGCAGGCGAACGCGCCGGCGGCCTACGAGGCACTGCTCGCGACCTGCCACGACACGTTGCACGCCGCCGCCCCGGGCGTCAACGTCCTCGCGCTCGCGCTCTCCCACGATGGCAACGACGACGCCCGCGGCACGTCACCCGGCGCGTTCATCCGCGCGGTCGGGGACGCGTACCGCGCGAGCGGACGGGCATCGCGCATCCTGGACACGGTCGCGTTCCATCCGTACCCGGTCTCGTCACTCGAGCGGCCTTGGGCCAGGCACGTCGCCTCGAAGACGATCGCCGAAGGCGACTGGAACAAGCTGATGTTCAACCTCTGGCTCGCGTTCAGCGGCACGGCGCAGCCGATCCCCGGCGACGGCGGCGTGACGATCTGGTACACGGAGCTCGGCTTCCAGACGACGATTCCGCCTGCGAAGGCCGCGTTCTACTCGGGAACCGAGAACGTGGCGACGCTGCCGGAGGACGCCGGCGGCGATGCCGATCCGCATCCGGCTGCCACGAGCCCGGCGCCCGACCAGGCGACGCAGGTGCAGGATGCGATCGCGCTCGCGGCATGCCAGCCGTTCGTCCGCGGCGTCTTCAACTTCCTGCTGGCAGACGAGCCTCTCCTGGCGGGCTGGCAGTCCGGCGCGCTCTACGCAGACCTGACCAAGAAGGCGTCGTTCGCCACGTTCCAGCAGGCGTTCGGCGCCGCCTCCGCGGGTACCGTCGATTGCTCCGCGCTCAAGGGCGGCCCTCCGAGCCCGGACTACCTTCCGCCGACCGCGCCGACGGCGCTCGCCGCGACCCCGACCACGACGCCGCTCGCAGTCGTTCTCTCCTGGACGGCCGCAGACGACGACCAGTCGGCGATCAGCTATCGCATCTTCCGCGACTCGGCGCCGATCGGGACGTCGTCGACCACGACGTGGACCGACACGGGGGTCGTCGACAACCATCCGTATGCCTACACAGTGCGCGCGATCGACGCTGCGTCGAATCTCGGGCCGGCCTCCGCGCCGGTGACGGTGACGACGCCGGATGCCACCCCGCCCACCGCCCCGTCGGCGCTCGCTGCTTCGGTCGGCGCGACGGGCGTCTCGCTCCAATGGCAGCCTGCAACCGACAACGTGGCGGTGACGGGCTACGACGTGAGCCGCGACGGGGTCGCGATCGGAACGACGGCGACGGCGTCGTTCGCCGACGCGGCCGCCCCGCCGGGCACGACGCTCACGTATGCCGTCGTCGCCCGCGACGGCGC
>JABFWJ010000298.1 GCA_013362295.1 Thermoleophilia bacterium | reverse complement strand
GTTCGTCGTCGCCTACGGCTCACTCGGCGGGGCCGAGCGGCTCTGGTGGCTCCTTCGCCACTTCGGGCACGGCGACTGCGCCGTCCTCGACCTCGAGGGGTGGCGCGGCCCGCTCGTCCGGGGCGAGGAGACGGTGCCGCCGGCGGCCTTCGAGCCGCTCGAGCGCGTTGACGACACGGTCTCCCGCGAGGAGCTCGCGCGGCGGCGGGACGAGCTCGTCCTCGTCGACGCGCGGGTCGAGCCGCGCTGGCGCGGCGAGCCGAACCCGGTCGACCGGGTGCCGGGCCGGATCCCGGGCGCGCTCAACCGGCCGTGGAACCAAGTAAGTGTTGAGTCAACACAAACTCTTCCGGCGGGCAGCGTCGTCGCGTACTGCGGGTCGGGGATCACCGCGTGCGTCGTGCTCCACCGGCTGCACCTGGCCGGCCGGGACGGGCGCCTCTATCCGGGATCGTGGTCCGAGTGGGAGCAGTATCCGGAGCTGCCGGTCGAGCGTTCGAAATGAAGTGAACCGGTATGCGCCTTTGCTCGTGTTGCTCGCCGTGACGGCGCTCTTCCTCGGCTACGGCAGGCACCCCTGGTCGTGGCTCGCGGGCCCGGTCGCCTCGCTCGTCGTCTGGGGGCTCGACCGCATGGCCCGTGAGCCTGAAGCGGCCCCGGCCCCCCTCCAGCCCGAGCCCGCCCCGGTCGATTAAGCCGCAGCGGTCGAGGTCGAGTACGGGCCGAGATACTGCTCCCAACGCTGCGGGATCTTCGGCGTCGCGAGGCGGATGAACAGCACGGGCGCCGGCGGCCGCGGCCGGGCGGAGAGCTCCATCTGCACCTCGTGCGGCAGGCGGTTGCCCTTGCGGAGGTTGCACGGCGCGCAGGAGGTGACGACGTTCTCCCAGGTGGAGTCGCCGCCCTTGGAGCGCGGGATCACGTGGTCGAGGGTCAGGCGGCCGCCGCTCGTGCCGCAGTAGACGCAGCGCCAGCCGTCACGTGCGAAGAGCGCGCGGCGGGAGATCTTCCGCTGCACCATCCGTGGAACGCGGACGTAGTGGACGAGGCGGATGACGTGTGGCCACTGATACGTGTCGGTGGCCGAGCGGAGTGGTCGGTCGAGCTCCTCGACCACCTCTGCCTTGCCCTTGTAGACGAGCACGTGCGCGCGGCGCAGCGAGCACACGTTGAGCGGCTCGTAACTCGCGTTGAGAACGAGGACCTGCTGCACCGTAAATCAATGTACCCCACTCTTCGGAGGAGAGAAGGACGGCGAGCCGGCCTCAGCGCCCCATGGCGCGTTCGACCGCCACCTGCTCCTCGGGGGACAGTGCAACGGCCGCCCGCCCCCGTTCCAGCTCCTTGACGTAGATGCGGGCGTAGTCCCGGCCCTGGATGGCGGTCAGGATGATCCCGGTGCGGGCGGAATCGAGCAGGGCGACGGACGCGGACTGATGACCGCCCGTGTCCTCGTAGGCGTCGTAGCGCACGATCGAGGTGTTGGTGACAGTGGCGTCGACCCGCCGGTCGACGCGGGCGAGGCCGGCGGCCACCTCGTCCACGGCCCGGTGGAGGTCGTCGACGCGGCCCTGGAGGGAGACGGCGAAGTCGACGAGGTCACGGCGCCCCCCGCCGAGCAGGTGGCGCTGGGCGTCGCGGACACGGCGGACGCGGATCGCTGCCCACCAGGCGAGGCCGACGCCGACCGCCCCGGCGGCGAGGGCGGCGATCGCGACCACGAGCGCTGTTCCGGCCGTGACGTGCACGGTCCGAGGCTAGCTACCCCAGCGAGAAGATGACCGGGTAGCCGGCCTTGTTGTTGCTGGTGTTGTGCTCGCCGGGCACCGGCGCGACGTCGACGTTCACCGTCGTCTTCTGGGCGAACGGCACCTGGCCGAGGTTCCGGAACGTGATCGACTTCTCCTGGCTCGGGTTGATCAGCGCGACGGTCTTCGTCTTGACGATCGCGCCGCCGGGCTTCTGGATCGTCAGCGTCGCCTTGATGCCGACCTCCTGCGAGTCACCGGAGTCGGCGATCGTGACGACGAACGCCAGGTCGGTCGTCGCGGTGACCGTGTTCAGTTGGCCGGTCGAGAGCGTCTGCCCGCCCGGCTCCACCTTCGTCGAGACGATGTTCGTGCCGTGGAGTCCCGTCGGCTTCCCGCTCGTCGACGCGCCGCGCAGGCGCTGCAGCACGAGTGCCATCGAGCGCTCGGAGATCAGATCCTGGTTGCCGACGAAGTGGGAGTCGGGAACCTGGACGCCCGTGACGCCCTGGCGTTTCATCTCCCCGGCGGCCGGGGCCTGGAAGAGGTCGTCCCACATCACGTCGCTCGCAAGCAGCCGCTGCGCCGGTGCGGCGAGGAGCGCCGCGTCGGTCGTCGCCTTCGAGCCCTCCGTGCGGCGGAAGGCGTCGGCGAGGCCCTGGATGCCGTTCACGCGCAGCTGCAGCGCCTCGATCAGGTTCTCGTGCTCCGGCCGGAGCGGGCCCGGCGGATCGAGCTTCTGCGCGACGTTGACGGTCTGGCGCTCCTGCTCCGCGAGGCCGGCGAGCTTCCCTTCGATGTCCGCGACCTTTACACCTTGCGTCGTCAGCGCGCCGGCGAGCTCGGCGCCGTCGGAGACCGAGCTCTGCGCCACCTTCCCGACGTCTGCCATGTAGTGGCTGTACGTGTCGTGCTTCGACGTCGACGCACACGACTGGATCAGCAAGCCGAAGAAGACGAGGATCGCAACGACGATCGCGATCAGCGCCAGCAGCCGCAGCAGCGGCGTCAGGCCGCGCGGCGGCGCCGAAGGGCGGCGCATTCCCGTGCCGCGGCCCCCGCGGCGGGGCAGGCGGACACGCGACTGCGTTGACTGGGCTTCCGTGGTTGCCGGCTCATCGTCGAAGAAATCGAACTCGATGTCGTCGTCGGGAGTGTCCATGGCTGGGTCGAATCTACCGCCTCCCTCGGCCAGCAAAGGAAATGTGCTCGGGAAGCCGTAAGAGCGCAGAGTGTCCTCAGCCGCGCTCGCACACGAGCTTTTCCTCGACCGCTACCGCCCGCTGCGCCCGCTCGGATCGGGCGGGATGGGCCACGTGTGGCTCGCACGCGACGAGCGGAGCGGGCTCGACGTCGCGCTGAAGATCGTCGCCCGCGAGGGCAAGACCGGCCATCGCGCCGAGCGCGAGGCGCGGGCGGCGGCATCCCTCCGCCATGAGCGCTGCCAGCGGATCCTGTCGCTCGCGCGCGATTCCTCGCACGTCTACATCGCCTACGAGTACATCCCGGGCCGCACGCTGCGCGAGGCGCTCCGCTCCGGCGAGGTCGACGACCGCGCGGCGCTCGAGGTCGCGGCGCAGATCGCCGACGCGCTCGCCCATGCCCACGGCCGCGGGATCGTGCACCGCGACGTCAAGCCGTCGAACGTGCTCCTCGCACAGCATGTCGGTACCCGGTCCGAACGGATCGACGTGCGGCTCCTGGACTTCGGGCTCGCGCAGATGGCCGAGTTCGACACCCTGACGGGCCTCGGCGACATTCCGGGCACGCTCGCCTACATCTCGCCGGAGCGCCTGCAGGGGCGGAGTGCATCCGCGGCGGCCGACGTGTGGAGCCTCGGCGTCCTCCTCTGGGAGTCGCTCGCCGGCGGCCACCCCTTCTGGCGCGGGGACATGGTGGAGATGTCGCGGCGGATCCAGGAAGGAGCGCCGGGCCTCGAGACGGTCCGCCCCGACCTCCCCGACCATGTGGTGCGGACGGTCGCGAGCGCCCTGCTCGTCAACCCGCAGCGGCGGCCGGCGGCCGAACGGCTGGCCCGGGAGCTGCGCGACCTGCCGAAGCGCGGCC
>JABFWJ010000469.1 GCA_013362295.1 Thermoleophilia bacterium | reverse complement strand
GGACGGCGTAAATTACGGTTCACTGCGTGAACCCCGTCGAGCTCCACATGGTCTCGGACTCCACCGGCGAGACCGCCCAGCGGCTCGTCCAGGCCCTCGAGGCCCAGTTCCCCGATCAGGATTTCCTCGAGATCAGGCATCCACGCGTCGAGACCGTTGCCGATCTCCAGCTGGCCGTCGAGCGGATGAAGGGTCGACCCGCCGTCGTCGTCTACACGCTCGTGGAGCCCGAGCTGCGCGAGTGCATGCGCACGCTTTGCCGGAGCGCGAAGCTGCACTACTGCGACCTGCTCGGGCATCCGATCGATGCGGTCGCGCGCGTCTCGGGCCGGTCGGCCCGCATGAAGCCCGGCGCGCGGCCGCCGCTCAACGACGCCTACTTCCGCCGGATGTCCGCGATCGAGTTCGCCGTGAAGTACGACGACGGCCTGGGGCGGGGCCTCGACCAGGCGGACATCGTCCTCGTCGGCGTTTCGCGCACCTCGAAGACGCCGCTCTCGATCTACCTCGGCTACCTCGGCTACAAGACCGCGAACGTGCCGCTCGTGAAGGGGATCGAGCCGCCGGCCGAGCTCTTCACGATCGAGCAGTCGAAGATCGTCGGCCTGACGATCGACGCGCAACGGCTCTCGGAGATCCGCGGCGAGCGCATCAGGTGGATGCGCGGCGACCGAAGCTACGCGAGCCTCGTCGAGATCTACGACGAGCTCGACTACGCCGCGCAGATCCACCGCCGTCTCGGCTGTCCGGTACTCGAGGTGAGCGAGCTCTCGATCGAGGAGATCTCGCACCGCATCATCCGCCTCGTCGAGCAACGCGCCGCCGAAGCCAAAGCCCAGGCCTCGTGAGACCCTGGGCTCCACCCGGCGGGAACGCCAGGTCCTCTGGACGCGCTGGACGGCCAGCCGACGGGCAAGCGCACCGGGTGAAGCCCAAGCCACCCGTTCCGAAGTGGCGCTGGGGCGTCTGGTACACGACGCTGGCCGCGGCGCTCGTTCTCTTCTACGGCCTCTTCACACCGTTCTGGTTCGGGCTGCGCGTACTGGCGTGGATCGCGGAGTTTCGCTCGCGGCGCCGGGCCGGCCGCAGGCCCGGCACCGCGAGCTCCTAACGCAAACGGGATAGATTCCGCGTCCACATGGCGGACCGCTTCGTCTACGACTTCGGCGAGCCGACGACAGGCGGCCGGGAGCTGCTCGGCGGCAAGGGGATCGGCCTCGCCGAGATGACGCAGATGGGCGTCCCCGTCCCGGCCGGGTTCACGATCACGACGGACGCGTGCCGGGCCTACATGGAGACGCGCGACCTGCCGCCGGGCCTGGAGGCGGAGCTCGACGAGCACGTCCGTCGCCTGGAGGATCGCGCCGGCAAGCGCTTCGGCTCGGCCGAAGACCCGCTGCTCGTCTCGGTGCGCTCGGGCGCAGCCGTGTCGATGCCCGGGATGATGGACACGATCCTCAACCTCGGCCTGAACGACGAGGCGGCCGAAGGGCTCGCGCGGCAGACCGACAACCCGCGTTTCGCCTTCGACTCGTACCGGCGGCTGATCCAGATGTTCGGCGAGGTGGTCGACGGGATCGACGGGCACCGTTTCGAGCAGGCGCTCGCGAAGGTGAAGGCGGGCCGCCAGGACACGGACCTCGGCCCCGACGAGCTGCGCGGGCTCGTCGAGACGTTCAAGGCCATCTACCGGCAGGAGACGAGCAGCGACTTTCCGGCCGATGCGCGCGACCAGCTCCTGCGCGCAGTGCGGGCCGTCTTCGCCTCGTGGGACAACCCGCGCGCACAGGTGTATCGGCGCGCGCACGACATCCGAGACGACCTCGGCACCGCCGTCAACATCGTGCAGATGGTCTTCGGCAACAAAGGCGACCGGTCGGGGACCGGCGTCGCGTTCACGCGCGACCCCTCGACCGGCGAGACCGGCCTGTATGGCGAGTTCCTCGCGAACGCGCAGGGCGAGGACGTCGTGGCAGGCATCCGCACGCCGCAGCCGATCGAGGCGATGCGCGCGTCGCTGCCGGGCTCGTTCGAGCAGCTCGTGGACACGATGCGGCGGCTCGAGGAGCACTACCGCGACATGCAGGACATCGAGTTCACCGTCGAGGACGAGCAGCTCTTCCTCCTGCAGACGCGCGCCGCGAAGCGGACCGCCGCGGCGGCGCTCAAGGCGGCCGTGACGATGGTCGAGGAGGGGCTGATCTCACGCGAAGAGGCCGTCGCCCGCATCGACCCGGCGCAGCTCGATCAGCTGCTGCACCCGATGATCGACCCGACGGCGTCCCTCGAGGTGGCGGCGAAGGGTCTGAACGCCTCGCCCGGCGCCGCGAGCGGCGGGATCGTCTTCGACGCCGACACGGCGGTCGAGCGCGCGAAGAACGGCCCGGTGATCCTCGTCCGCTGGGAGACGACCCCGGACGACATCCACGGCATGATCGCGGCGCAAGGGATCCTCACCGTGCACGGTGGGATGACGTCGCACGCGGCCGTCGTGGCACGCGGGATGGGGAAGCCGTGCGTCGCGGGCTGCGAGGAGCTCTCGCTGGGCGAGGGCACCGCGAAGCTCGCGGGGCATGTGCTGCACGAGGGCGACGTGATCACGATCGACGGGGGAACGGGCCGGGTATTCCTCGGCGCCGTCCCGCTCGTGCCGCCGCAGATCAACGAGGACTTCGAGACGATCCTCTCGTGGGCGGACGAGCAGCGGCGGCTGAAGGTGCGCGCGAACGCCGACACGCCTGACGATGCCGTTCGGGCTCGTGAATTCGGCGCGCAGGGGATCGGCCTGTGCCGGACCGAGCACATGTTCTTCGGCGACGAGCGGCTCCCCGTCGTGCAGGAGATGATCCTGGCCGACAACGAAGCCGGCCGCCGGAGCGCGCTCGACCGGCTGCTGCCGTTCCAACAGTCGGATTTCGAAGGGATCTTCGCGGCGATGGCCGGGCTGCCGGTGACGATTCGCCTGCTCGACCCGCCGCTCCACGAGTTCCTGCCGGACGAGCAGGATGCGCGTGACGAGAAGATGCGCGCGCGGATCCGCGCGCTCCGTGAGTCGAATCCGATGCTCGGCACGCGCGGTTGCCGGCTCGGGCTGATGTTCCCGGAGATCTACGAGATGCAGATTCGCGCGATCGCGCGCGCTGCGCGCGCCGTGCAGGAGCGTACGGGCGATGCGCCGCTCGTCGAGGTGATGCATCCGCTCGTCGGCTTCCGCGAGGAGCTCGCACGCCTCCGTGAGCTGACGGAGTCCGTGTGGGCCGAGGAGGCTCCCGAGGTCGAGCATCTCGTCGGCACGATGATCGAGGTGCCGCGCGCCGCGCTGCGCGCCGACGAGATCGCGGAGGTATCGGACTTCTTCTCCTTCGGCACGAACGACCTGACGCAGACGACCCTCGCCTTCTCGCGCGACGACGCGGAGGGCAAGTTCCTGACGCGCTACCTCAACGACGGCGTGCTCGAGCGCAACCCGTTCGAGGTGATCGACGTCGACGGCGTCGGCGACCTGATGCGCATCGCCGTCGACCGCGGCCGCACCACGAAGCCGGAGCTCAAGCTCGGCATCTGCGGCGAGCACGGCGGCGAGCCGCGGAGCATCGCGTTCTGCCACGAGCTCGGGCTGGACTACGTGTCGTGCTCCCCGTTCCGCGTCCCCCTGGCGCGGCTCGCAGCCGCGCAGGCCGCGCTGCGGGAATCGGGCACGGGCTCGTACGTCGCGGCGGGAGGCTGAAGGCTCGATTCTGGTTCCGCTGCGCGGAATCAGAATCGGTCGCCGGGCACCTGAACCTGATTCGGCGTAGCCGAACCAGATTCAAGAACTTCCGAGCTGAGCGACGAGTCGCTTCGGTGCCGTCATCCGGTAGCTCTCCTCCACGAAGTCGGCGAGCTCCTCCCAGTCCTGCTCGACGTCGAGGTAGGCGCCGATCCAGCCCTTCGAGCCCACGTAGGGCGGGACGAAGAAGCGCGTCGGATCGTCGCCGACGACGAGCTGCTGCACACCGGCAGGCGCCTTGAACCAGACCGACCAGCGTTCGACGCCGTGCAGCGAGTGCCGCATCGCGAAGATCTTCCCCCGGACCTTGAAGCTCGGGTTGCCGACGCCGCCGGCCTCCTCGGCCTCCGGGAACCGCAGGCAGATCGTGCGCAGCCGGTCGAGTACATGTGTGTCGCTCATCGCCCGAGCGGCAGGATGTAGCGCTTGTACGCGGCCAGCGACTTCGGCTTGGACGCGAGGTCGAAGATCGAGCCCGGCTTCGCGTTGAAGTAGGAGATCAGCTTCGTGCGCGGGTGCGTCTTCACGAACGTCGCCATCTGCTGCACGAACCTCGGGTCGTCGACGCCCCACAGGCCCCACTCGGGGAAGGAGAAGGGCTTCGACGGATGCGCCTTGTACAGCTTGTCGGCGGCAGCGAACTCCGCCTTGCCGCCGATGTCGTAGAGATCGTCGCCGACGAGGTCGACGTAGCGGTCGCCCGGGTAGTACGCCTGCGCACGGTTGCCCGGCACGTCCGGGCTGCCGTAGCCCTGCGGGTTCCACACGACCTTGACGAACAGGTTGGTCGGGATCTCGGCGGCAACGGGCGGCAGGCCGAGCCGCTTCAGCGTTGTATTCACGGTCGGGCCGCCGTGCATGATCAGGTAGATGCGCGCGAACGCCTTGCGGAAGTTCGCCGTCGAGTACGCGACGCCGCGCGGAGTCCCGTTCGTGTTGTACGCGCAGTAGGCGTTCCAGTGGCCGTTCATCTCGCCGAACGGCCGGATGTAGACGAGCTTGCCGAGATTGCGCGCCGACTCGCTCATCGCGAGCAGGTAGCCGTCGCCGCCGCCGCGGGCGACGGCCTGCATCGTCACGGCGCCCTGGCCGTTGTCGAAGCCCAGCATCGGGACGTCCCCGAGCGTCGGCCAGATCTGGCCGAACGTCGACTGGCCCCACCCGACGATCACGTGGCCCACCTCCGACCGTTGCCCGGTCAGCTGCTGGAAACGCGCGATGTTTCCGAAGATGCCGAGCTGGGTCGCAGCCTGCGCGGCGGACGCGAGCGCGAGCGCGAGGAACGCGACCGCGACCGCGAGCCTGCTCACTGGTAGGTGCGCACCTTCGCGTACGCGACGACGACGCTGATCACGACCACCCCCGCCACCGCCGCCACGCTGTAGAGCGCGGACCGGCGAAACTGCAAGAGCGCGACCATCAGCACCATGCCGCCGATCAGGCCGCCGATGTGGCCGCCGACGGAGATCGAGCTCGAGAAGGCGAACGTGATCACGAGGTTGATCAGAATCAGGCCGGCGATCTGACCGCCGGTCGCGATATTGCCGCGGCGCTCGAGGACGAACAGGCCGCCGAGCACGCCGAAGATCGCGCCCGAGGCGCCGACGGTCGGCTTGAGCGGGCTGAGCAGGAGCGCGCCCGCAGAGCCGGCGAGCCCGGACGCGAGATACAGCAACAAGAAGCGCCACCGCCCGATCAGCGACTCCATGATCGAGCCGACGAAGTAGAGCGAGTACATGTTCACGAGCAGGTGGAAGAAGCTCGCGTGCAGGAACATCGCGGTGAAGAGGCGCCACCACTCGCCGTGTGCCACGCCGAGCTGCTTTCCGCTCGCCGACACGAACCCGGTCGCGAAGAGCGACCCCTTCTCGAAGATCGTGCTGTTCAAGAACCCGCTGCGGCTCCCGCCCGCGAGCTCGATCAGCGCGACGAGAACGTTCGCGCCGATCAGGCCGAGCGTCACCGCGTTGACGCGACGGCCGCCGACGCCAGTCACGGCGCGCTCGGCGGCGCGTGTCACCTTCTGCATGCCCTGCGGCTTGCCCGAGTGCTCGGGACAGCGGATCCCGACCGGTGCGGGCGTCATGCACTCGTAGCAGATGGGCCGACCGCACTCGGAGCAGGAGAGGCCGGTCTCCCGGTCGGGATGCCGGTAGCAGTAGCGGGGCGCGTCCACCGGGCTAGCGTATCGACGTGCGCGTCGACGTCGCCTTCACCCCCGGCGAAGAAGCCGCGGCGCATGTCGGCATCGTCGTCGACGTGATCCGCGCCACGTCGTCGATCGCGCAGGCACTTGCGTCCGGGTACGAGCGGGTCCTCTGCTGCGCGGAGATCGAAGAGGCACGGTTGCTGCGCGCGGAGCTCGGCGACGAGGCGGTCGTCGGAGGGGAGCGCCAGGCCGTCGTCGTCGAGGGCTTCGACGTGGGCGCCTCGCCGCGCGAGTTCGCGGAGGCTCCGAAGGCGAAGACGCTGATCCTCACGACGACGAACGGCACGCGTGCCATCCTCACGGCCGCGTCGCGGTGCGACGTCGTCCTGCTCGGCTCGCTGCTCAACGTCTCTGCGGTCGCGCGCGCCGCGCGACGGGCGGGCGGAGACGTGGCGATCATCTGCTCCGGCTTCCAGGGCGCGTTCGCGCTCGACGACGCCTACTGCGCCGGGCGGATCGTCGAGGCGCTCGGCGGCGAGCGCTCGGACGCGGCGATCGCCGCCGCCGTCGTCTCAGCCGCCTGGCCCGATCCGCTGCAGGGCCTGAACGCGCGCACTTACGGGCCGCCGGGCCTCGAGGCGGACATCGAGTTCTGCGCGCAGGTCGATCTGCTCGACGTGGCGCCTGTGCTTTCACGCATGATCGGAACGGCAGCGGAGATAAGGAGCGAGCAATGAGCGAAGGCGAGAACCTGTTCGGCGAAGAGCACGTCCGCCGGTATCGCGAGACGGGCGGTGAGGTCGGACACGATTGGAAGCGGGGATCGAAGATCCTGCTCCTGACGACGAAGGGCCGGAAGACCGGCGAGGCGCGTACGACGCCCCTCATCTACGAGAACGCGGACGGGAAGTACGTGATCGTCGCGTCGAAGGGCGGCGCTCCCGAGCATCCCGGCTGGTACAAGAACCTCGTCAAGGAGCCCGAGGTCGAGTTGCAGGTGAAGGACGAGGTCTTCCCGGCCCGCGCGCGCACCGCCCAGGGCGAGGAGCGCGAGCGGCTCTGGAAGCTGGCCGCGCAGCAGTGGCCCGACTACGACGCCTACCAGACGCGGACCGATCGCGAGATCCCCGTCGTCGTCCTCGAGCGCGCCTAGAGGCTGCGGCCGATGTGCTCGCCGATGTAGACGGCGACGATGCCCGAACCGACGCTCCCGAGCGTGTAGGCGAGGGCGACGGCGACGTCGTGCGCGTCGAACAGCGTCAGAGCCTCCTCCGCGAAGGTCGAGAACGTCGTGTAGCCGCCGATCACGCCGAGCACGAGCCCGACGCGGATCCACGCCGGCACGTGATGGCGGTCGACGAGCGCCTCGGTGATCACGCCGATCAGCAGGCAGCCCGTGATGTTGATCGTGAACGTCGCCCACGGGAAGATCGAAAAGCTGCGCTGCTCGATCGCATGGTCGAGGAGGTAGCGGGCGGACGCTCCGAGCGCGCCCCCGAGCGCGACGCCGACGATCACGGGCATGTCGTGACTTCATTCGTCGTGGGAGCAGTCAGCCCTGGCGGCGGTCGAGTGCGATCGCGCGCGCGGCCGCCTCGGCCGTCTGGCACGCGGTCTCCGTGTACCACGTGCCGAGGTAGTCGCCGGCGAGGTGGATCCGCCCGAGCGGTCTCGTGAGCGCCGCCTGCAGGCGTCCGCGCCCCACCGCGGCGTACGGCAGCCCGCGCTCCCAGCGCTGGATCACCACGTCGGAGACGACGGGTCGGGCCTCCGGATACAGGCTGTAGAGGTCGGCGAGAAACCGTTCGCGCACCTCGTCGTCGTCGAGACCGTCCAGCGTCCGAGCCTGACCGGCTGCGGCGTACACCATCAGGCTCCCGCCCTGCCGCGCCCCTGCGCGCGAGCGCAGCACGTTCGCCGTGTTGAACAGCATCCCGAACGAGCGTCGCGGCGTCGCGAGGGCGTAGAGGTCGTCCCACGGCATCGCGTGCGTCTCGCCGGTGAGCACCGCGCCGACCACGTACGGGCCGTACCGCATCGCCCCGAGCGCGTCCGCGGTCTCCGCGGGCAGCCCGTGGATGATCTCGCGCGCGACGAACGACGGCGTCGCGACGATCGCGTGTCGTGCGCTCACCTCGTGCTCGACACCGTCTCGGCGGTAGCGGACGGCGATGTCCTGCTCGGTGGGAACGACCGCGGTCGCTTCGGCACCCGTCAGGATGCGGTCGGCATTGCCCCCCGCGAGCGCGTCGATCAACGTGCTCGACCCACCGAGGATGTTGCGTGAGAGCCCCGTGCTGCGGTTCCAGACGAGGTGGAAGTACCCGATGCCGTAGCCCGCGGCCAGCTCCTCCGGCTCCCCGGACGAGCGGTTGAGCGTCGCGCGGAAGATCGCATCGACGTCGGCGGGGAGTGCGCCGATGAAGTCGCTGAACGAGCGGTCGTCGAGAAACTCGAGCATGCGCTGCTGGCGCTCTGCCGCGGATTCGCCCGGCCGCTCGGCCGCGACCGCCGCGTAGCGCCGCACCGCCAGGCGCAGTGCGATTCCGGCCCGGACGAGCGACACCCGCGAGCGGAGCGGCAGCGGCAGCCGGAACGGGTACGTCTCGACCATCCCGCTCGCGACCACGCGGTCGCCGAGGGCGACTGCGGCGAGGCGGCCCTCGACCTGAGCCGCCGCGACGCCCGTCGCTGCGATCAGCCGACCGGTCGCCGAGTCGGGACCGCTGAAGACGTGCGCGCCGAAGTTGAGCCAGACCTCGCCCCGAGCCTCCGAACGGATGCGCCCTCCGACGCGGTCGGCCGCCTCCAGCACGATCACGTCGAGGTCGCGCAGGTGCCAGGCGGCGGCGAGGCCGGCGATCCCGCCGCCCACGACGACGACGTCCCGGGTCAGAGGATGTAGACCCAGACGAGCCAGACGACGAAGGCGATCGCCACGAGGACGAGGGCGGCCGTGACGATGTTCGCGAGCACCCGGTCCTGCCGGGTCTCGTCGGGATCCCGTCCGGGGCTGACCGCCAGCGCCATGCGGAGGAACGTACGCGGTTTGTTTCCCCCTTGACAGGGGAACAGGTGTTCGTATAGAACATACGTTCCTGTGATTGCCGCAGTCGTCATCCCGGCCTTCGATCTGCGGGCCGCATTGCGCCTTCATCCCCGGCTCCAGGCGAAGGCTGCGGCCCTCGCGCCGCTGCCCGGGACGGAGCCGCTGATCGGCTCGGTGACGGGAATCGCGGAGGGGAAGGGCGTCCGGCCTGGGATGCGGCTGGGCGAGGCACTGGCCACGTGCCCCGAGCTGGAGCTCGTCGAGCAGGACCCGGCCACGGCCGAGCAGGCCTGGGAGGAGATCCTGCGCCGGCTCGAGGACGCGGGGTTCGCGGTCGAGCCCGCCGAGCCGGGAACGGTGTTCTTCGAGTCGAGGGGCGTGGAGCGGCTCTACGGCGGCCTCGAGCCGGCGCTCAAGCGCGCGCTCGCGGCCGTGGGGACGGTGTGGGACCCCCGGGTGGGAGCGGCCGAGCGGCGGTTCGCGGCGCTCGCCGCGGCGAACGTCGCGCGGCCGGGGCAGGCGCTGATCGTCTCCGACGACCGCGCGCGCTCCTTCCTCGCGCCGCTCCCGCTGACGCTCCTGCCGCTCGAGCGGGATCGCTACGAGGAGCTGGAGGAGCTCGGGGTGCGGACGATCGGACAGCTTGCCGGGCTACCGGGCAGCGCCGTCGCCGAACGGTTGGGGCCGGACGGACGGCGCGCCTGGAGTCTGGCAGGGGGTGACAACGCAGAAGAGCGGGACGGGAAGGTGCATCCGAGACGGCCGGCCGCCGCCCTCCACGAGACGCTCGAGTTCCCGGAGGCCGTCGGCAACGAGCTGACGCTCCGGCGCGGGCTCGGGGTGCTGCTCGACCGCCTGCTCGCACGGCCGGAGCGCGCGGGGCGGCCGCCGAGGAAGGTCGCGGTGTGGGCGCGGCTCGTCGGCGGCGCCTCGTGGCGCCGGACGGTGACGCTGCGAGAGCCGACGGCCGACCCGGCGCGGCTGCGCGCGGCGCTCGGCTCGAAGCTCCTGGAGCTGCCGGCGCCGGCACTCAAGCTGCGGCTCGAGATCTCGGAGCTGGCCGAGCACACCGGTGAGCAGCTCGAGCTGGTCGCGGCGGAAGGCGAGGCGCTGAAGGGGCAGTTGCGGGAAGGCCTGCGCCAGGTGCGAGCCGCCGTGGGCGCGGGCGGGGTCTCGACGGTGGTGGAGGTCGCTCCGTGGTCGCGCATCCCGGAAGCGCGCGCGCTGCTCGTACCGCGCGACGACTGAGTCCGCCTCGTCCCGCGCTCGTCGAGGCGCACGCCGACGGCACGCCGCGCCGCATCAACCGGCAGGGCGTCGGGATCGTGCGCGAGGAGTGGCGCGTCGTCGACCGGTGGTGGACGGAGGAGCCGGTACACCGCCGCTACTTCGACGTCGTCCTCGAGACAGGGGAGAACGCCGTCGTCTACCGCGACGACGACGCAGGCTCGTGGTTCACGCAGCGTGCGTGACGGTAACCGCTTCCCGCTCGTCGGCTCTCGCGACACGTACCCGACCCGCGGCGGTCTCGACGACAAGCCCGACCCCCGCGTCCCCGAACCTGATTCGGCGCAGCCGAACCAGATTCGAGCCTTTCGCACTGCCGCCGCTCCCGGCTCCGCCGAGCCGATGCCGGCCGCCCCCTACGTCGAGCTGCATGCGCACTCCGCGTACTCGTTCCTCGACGGCGCCTCGCTGCCGGAGGAGCTCGCCGCCCGCGCGGCCGAGCTCGGCTACGACGCGTTTGCGCTCACAGACCACGACGGCGTCTACGGCTCGCTCGAGTTCGCGCACGCGGCGAAGCATTTCGGCATCCGCCCGATCACCGGCGCGGAGGTGACGCTCGACGGCAACAAGCACGTGACGCTGCTCTGCGAGACGCAGCGCGGCTACACGAACCTCTGCCGGATCCTCACCGACGCGCATGCAGACACGCGGCTGCCGGGGAAGGAGCGCGACCTGCTTCCCGCCGAGACGACGCTCGACATGCTCGAGCAGCATGCGGAAGGCCTCGTGGCGCTCTCCGGCTGTGCACGGCACGGTCTCGGCCCGGTCGACCCGAACGCGGCCGGCCGGCTCGCCCGTGCGTTCGAAGGCGCGTTCTACGTCGAGCTGCAGCGTCCGTACGAGCGCGGCGATGCGCGCCGTAACGCGCAGCTCGAGGAGCTCGCGCGGGAGCTTCGCGTCCCGACCGTCGCGACCGGCGACGTGCACGCGCACCACCTCCGCCGTGCACGCCTGCAGGACGCGCTCGTCGCGATCAAGCACCGTACGTCGCTCGACGGCTGCGAGCGCGAGCGGCGCGGCAACCACGAGAGCGTGCTGCTGCCGCCGGCGGAGATGCTCGAGCGCCTCCCGCGTGACGCGGCGCTGCGCTCGCGCGAGATCGCCGACCGCTGCGGCTTCGACCTCACGCAAGAGCTCGGCTACCGCTATCCCGACTTCTCCGACCGCGTCGATCCTGCCGACGTGCAGCTGCGGCAGATCTGCGACAGAGCGTTCGCGGAGCGCTACGCGAAAGCGAACGGGCACAAGAAGCTCGCGCGGCAGCGCCTCGACGACGAGCTCGCGCTGATCGCGCGGCTCGGGCTCTCCGGCTTCTTCCTCCTGCACTGGGAGGTGCTCGAGCTCGCGCGCGAGTGCGCACTCGAGGTGCGCGGGCCGGGCAGCCCTCGCCATGCCCTTCCGCCGGGGCGCGGGCGCGGGTCGAGTGTCGGCTCGATCGTCTGCTACCTGACGGGTCTCTCGCACGTCGACCCGGTCGAGGCCGGGCTCTCGCTCGGCCGGTTCATCAACGACGAGATGGTCGCAGTGCCCGACATCGACCTCGACTTCCCGCGCGACATCCGCGAGAAGCTGATCGTCGGCGTCACGGAGCGCTACGGGCGCGAGCGCGCCGCACTCGTCGCGAGCTTCGCGACGTACCGAAGCCGCGGCGCGATCCGCGACGTCGGCAAGGCGCTCGGTCTTCCCTTCGCCGAGCTCGAGCGGCTTGCACGAGTCACCGACGGCTGGGACGCGACGCGGATCTCCGAGGAGGTCGACGGCATGCCGGGTACGCACACCGGACCGCGCTGGGACGCCTTCCGTGAGCTGACACGGGAGATCGCCGGCCTGCCGCGCCACATCAGCCAGCACCCCGGCGGGATGGTGATCTCGACGCGGCCGTTGATCGATCTCGTGCCTGTCCAGCCGGCCGCGATGGCCGGGCGGCAGATCTGCCAGTGGGACAAGGACAGCTGCGGCGACGCCGGGTTCCTGAAGATCGACCTGCTCGGGCTCGGGATGCTGTCGGCGATCGAGGATGCCGTCGACCGCATCGCGCGCCTGCGCGGCAAGACGATCGACCTGTCGCGGGTTCCGCTGCACGACCAGGGCGTCTACGAGGAGATCCAAGCGGCCGACACCGTCGGCGTCTTCCAGATCGAGAGCCGTGCGCAGATGCAGAGCCTGCTCCAGACGCGTCCCGAGAACCTCGAAGACCTGACGGTGCAGGTCGCGCTCGTGCGGCCGGGACCGATCCAGGGTAAGGCGGTGCACCCGTACGTCAAGCACCGCCATGCAAAGCGCGACGATCCGGCCTTCGAGCCGCCGGTCGAGCACGAGTCGCTGCGCGAACCGCTCCGCGACACGCTCGGCGTCGTCGTCTTCCAGGATCAAGTGCTCGACGTCGCGATGGCCGCGGCCGGATTCTCGATCGGCGAGGCGGAAGGGTTGCGCCGGGCGATGAGCCGCAAGCGGAGCGAGGAGGCGATCGAGGCCTGGCGCCCGCGCTTCGTCGCGGGAGCCCTGGAGAACGGAATCGACGAGGAGACGGCGCATCAGATCTACGACAAGCTCTGCGGCTTCGCAGGTTTCGGGTTCCCGAAGTCGCATGCAGCCGCGTTCGCGCTGCTCGCATACCAGTCCGCGTGGCTGCGGCGGTACTACCCGGGCGAGTTCCTGTGTGCGCTGATGAACGCGCAGCCGATGGGCTTCTATCCGCCGTCGTCGCTCGTGCGCGATGCGCAGCGGCGCGGGGTGGCTGTGTTAGCGCCTCACATCAACCGCTCGGATGCGCAGTGCGGTATCGAGGATCTGACCGCGGTCCGGGTCGGCCTCGCGTACGTGCAGTCGGTCGGGGAGGAAGATGCGCAGGCGATCGTCGCGCAGCAGCCGTTCACCGACCTCGGCGATCTCGCGCGACGCGCGCCGGTGAAGCAGGACGTGCTCGAGGCGCTCGTCGCGGCAGGCGCCTGTGACGAGTGGGGGCCGCGGAGGGAGCTGCTCTGGCGGCTCGGCGTCACCGCGCGCGGGGAGACGGTGCCCGGCGGCAACCGCCAGCTCGCGCTGCCGCTCGAGCCGACCGCCGAGATCCCCGAGCTGCCCGAGCAGACGCCGTGGGAGCGGATGCTCGCCGACTACAGGCACACGTCGCTCTCGGTCGGGGTCCATCCCTTGCATCTTCTGCGGCCGCATCTGCCGGCGGGAGTGGCGACGAGCGCGGACCTGCCGGAGACGCCGCACGGCACGCCGGTCCAGGTCGCCGGCATGGCGATCGCGCGCCAGCGGCCCGCCACCGCGAACGGCATCGTCTTCATGCTCCTCGAGGACGAGTTCGGCCAGTCGAACCTGATCGTCCCGTCGCGCGTCTACGAGGAGCACCGCGCGATCGTGCGCGGCGAGCCGCTGATCCTCGCGCGCGGCAAGCTCGAGCGCCACGACCGGAACATCAACGTGGTCGTCACGAGCCTCGCCTCACTCGGTCCGCTTGCGCGTCGAGCCGCAAACGAAGCCGAGGTCGTCCGCGACCTCCCGCGCGCGCACCACTTCGGCCGCCGCTGACCTCGCGAACACCGAACCTGATTCGGCGCAGCCG
>JABFWJ010000486.1 GCA_013362295.1 Thermoleophilia bacterium | reverse complement strand
GAGCTGCGCTCGACGCTCCCCGCCGGGGCGGGCCTCTCCTCGTCCGCCGCGCTCGAGATCGCCGTCGGGCTCGCGCTCTGCGCGGTCGCCGGCTTCGAGCTCGACCCGCTCGAGCTGGCGCTCGCCGCGCAGCGCGCCGTGCACCGGGCGCTCGGCGTCCCGAGCGGCATCCTCGACGAGGTCGCCTGCCTCTTCGGCCGCAAGGATCACGCGGTCCTGTTCGACTTCGCGTCGCTCGAGCACGAGCTCGTGCCGTTACCGCCGGGCGTTGCGATCGTGATCGTGCACTCCGGCGTCTCGCGCCGGCTCGAGCACTCGGGGTACGCAACGCGCAAGCGCGAGATCGAGGAGGGGGTGCCGGCGCGGATCCGGCACCTCGAGAGCGAGGGTCCCCGCGTGTACCAGGTCGTCGACGCGCTGCGCGCCGGCGACCTCGAGCGCATCGGCGAGCTCTTCCGCGAGGGACACGAGAGCCTGCGCGTCGACTTCGAGGTCACGACACCGGAGCTCGACAGGCTCGTCGACCTCGCCTACGAGCAGGGCGCGTACGCGGCCCGGATGACGGGCGGCGGCTTCGGCGGCTCGATCGTCGCGCTCGTCGCGAGCGACCGCGCCGGCACGTTCGCAGAGCGCATGCCCGGCCGAGCGTGGGTGAGCGCGGCCTCCGACGGCGCGCGCGAACTGGCCTAGGCTGGTCACATGAGCGAGGATCTCGACCGGCTGCGCGCGAGCGTCGCGGCGACGCCGCCGGCGCCACCGGAGATGGACGCGTATCTCGAGCGGGTCCGCGACCGCGCGCACACGATCACGGACGCGGACGTCGAAGCGCTCAAGACGTCGGGGCTGTCGGAGGACGAGATCTTCGAGCAGACGGTCGCGGTCGCGATCTCGGAGGGCCTGCGCCGCCTCGACGCGGCGGACGCAGTGATCGGATGAGGCTCGCCGTCGTCGACAGCGGTCACCGGCCCGCCGAGGCCGCGCAGCTCGCAGCGATCCGCGCGCGCAGCGGCGCCGAGCCGCTCGGCGTCGTGAAGACGCTCCTCTACCGGCCCGAGCTGTTCGGCGAGCCGTTCTCCGAGGAGCTCGACCGGGTGATGCGAGGGCCGTCGGACTGGAGCGCCGGCGAGCGCGAGCTGTTCGCCGCCTTCACGTCGCTCCTGTACCAATGCCCGTTCTGAACGGGCTCCCACGGCGCAGTTGCGTCGTACGCGCTCGGCGAGGAGGTCTGGCAGGCGGTCGTCGCCGACTGGCGGACGGCGCCGCTCTCGCCGGAGCTGGCCGCGACGCTCGTCTTCCTCGAGAAGCTGGCGCTGCGTCCCGACGAGCTGACCGTCGCGGACGCCGAGGCCGTCAGGGCCGCGGGCGTGTCGCAGCAGGCGCTGCGAGACGCGGCGGCGGTGTGCGCGCTGTTCAGCATGATCGTCCGCCTCGCCGATTCGCTCGGCTGGGACGTGCCCGCCTGGGAGCGGCTCCGGCAGCGCGCCCCGGCGATGCTCGAGGGCGGCTACGTCATGCGCGCGATCGGCGAGCGCTGAGCGCAGCGTCGCCGCTGCGACTTGACGCGCGGCGCCATTTCGGAGAGTTTGCCGGGTGAAAAGGTGGACCGCAAACGAGGCGGTGCCACCGTGCGCGTCATGCCGTCCCCCTGTCAGGAGGAACAAGTGAGGAAAGTCTTTCGGAGGTCGACGTTCGTACTGATGGCCGTTGCTGCGGCCGCTGCCGCGCTCGCGGCGGTGCTGGTAGCAGGCGCAACGGCGGGCTCCAGCAAGCACGCGGCCGGCGGTGACGTCTGCGTTCTCTTCCCGGACCCGGCGACCTCGATCCGGTGGGTGCACTACGACGCTCCCGCGATGAAGAGCGAGCTGAAAAAGGCGGGGGTCACATCCCAGATCTACAACGCCAACAACGACGCCCAGAAGCAGAAGGCGCAGGCCGACCAGTGCCTCGCCTCGGGCGCGAAGGTGATTGTCGAGGTCGCGATCGACGCCGGCTCGGCGGCCGCGATCGAGAGGTCGGCCAAGGCCAAGGGCATACCGTCCATCGACTACGACCGCCAGACGAAGGGCGGAGTGGCGTCGATCTACGTGTCGTTCGACGGGCACCAGGTCGGCGTCCTTCAGGGCCAGGGTGTCGTCAACGGCCTGAAGTCGAACGGGAAGTACTCGCAGCACCCGGTCGTCGCCGAGGTCAACGGCGGTAGCACCGACGCGAACTCGTTCCTGTTCAAGGGCGGTTACGACTCCGTTCTGAAGCCGCTGTACGCCAAGGGTGTTCTCAAGAAGGGCCCGGACCAGTTCGTGCCGCAGTGGAACAACCAGACGGCGGGCACGATCTTCGACCAGATGCTCGTGAAGACGGGCAACAAGATCGATGCCGTCGCAGTGGCGAACGACGGTATGGCCGGCGCCGTGATCGCCTCGCTGAAGAAGCACGGGCTGAAGCCGATCCCGGTGACGGGCCAGGACGCGACCCCGCAGGGGTTCCAGAACATCATCTCGGGCTGGCAGACGATGACGGTCTGGAAGGACACCCGCGTGCTGGCGAAGGCCGCCGCGAAGGCAGCCGTCCAGCTCATCAAGGGGCAGAAGCTGACCACGACCGGCTCGGTGGCCAACGGCTCGAAGCGCGAGGCCGCCTTCATCATCCCGCCGGTTGCGCTCTACAAGTCGAACTGGAGGAAGATCTACACCTCCGGCTTCCTCAAGAAGAGCGACATCTGCATCGGGCAGTTCAAGAAGTTCTGCTAACGCGACCACCGTGGTTGGGGCGCCCCTCCGGGCGCCCCAACCGTGCACCCAGCCAACTCAGGTGAGGCCCAGTGTCCGACGAACCCCCCATCCTCGAGCTCCGCGACATCTCCAAGTCGTTCGGCTCCGTTCAGGCCCTGAGCGACGTCGATCTCGAGGTACGCCGCGGCGAGATCATGGCGCTCGTCGGCGACAACGGCGCGGGGAAGTCGACGCTGATCAAATGCATTGCCGGCATCCATGCGGCCGACTCGGGCGAGATCCTCTTCGAGGGTCAACCCGTGAACATCTCGGGCCCGAAGGACGCCGCGAAGCTCGGGATCGAGGTCGTGTACCAGGATCTCGCGCTCTGCGACAACCTCGACGTCGTGCAGAACATGTACCTCGGCCGCGAGGCGCACAACCCGCTGCAGGTGCTGAACGAGCCGGAGATGGAGGGTCGGACGGCGACGACGCTGAAGTCGCTCGCCGTGACGACAATCCGCTCGATCCGCCAGCCGGTCGCGACGCTCTCGGGCGGTCAGCGGCAGTCCGTCGCGGTGGCACGTGCCGTCATGTGGAACTCGAAGCTCGTGATCCTCGACGAGCCGACGGCTGCGCTCGGCGTCGCCCAGACCGAGCAGGTGCTCGCGCTCGTGCAACGGCTCGGGCAGCAGGGTCTCGCCGTGATCCTCATCTCGCACAACCTGCACGACATCTTCGCCGTCGCCGATCGCATCACCGTCCTGCGGCTCGGGCGCAACGCCGGGCTCTACGAACGGACCGCGACCACGCAGCAGGAGGTCGTGGCCGCGATCACAGCGGGAGCGCCGACGAAGGTCTCCGGAATCGAGATGGACGCGGAGGCCCCGGCGTGACGACCGAAGCCGCGCCCGCCTTCGACGTCGCCGAGCCCGACGAGAGCCTCGGCACCCGGGTCTGGGAGAACATCAAAGGCGGGAACCTCGGCAGCCTGCCCGTCGCGATCGGGCTGACCGTCATCGTCATCCTCTTCGCGTTCACCGCCAACAACTTCTTCACGGCGGTCAACTTCAACAACATCATCGTGCAGATGGCGGGCACGACGATGCTCGCCTTCGGCGTTGTC
>JABFWJ010000100.1 GCA_013362295.1 Thermoleophilia bacterium | reverse complement strand
GCGTGAGAGGAGCGGGCGGGCCGCCGAGGCGGCCCGCCCGCACCGTTCGTGCTTCCTAGAGCCCAGCGGTCGAGATGCGCCAGATGCCGCGACCGTGCGTCGCGACATACAGGTAGCCGTCGGGCCCGGTGCGCACCGTCATCGCGACGGTCGCCGGCAGCGTCGAGCCGCCGAGGCGCTGCCAGGTCGTCGACCCCTGCGCGCGGTAGACCACGCCCAGGTCCGTGCCGACCACGATTCCGCCGCTCGGCAGGATCGCGACGCTGTCGGCGGGCAGGTCGGGGAACGTCGTGCCGTCGATCGACGACCACGTCGTGCCGCCGTCCGTCGACTCGAACACGTGCCCGTACGACGTCCCGGGGCCTTCGGCGAAGCGCCGCGAGAACCCGCTGGCGACGAGCAGGAGGTGCTTCGGGTTCGCCGGGTCGACGGCCGCGCCGCCGATGTAGCGGTTCGGGAAGTCGGCGGAGAACGAGACGTCCTTCCACGTCCACGCCTTGCCGTCGTACGTGCCGACCGCGGCCCCGCGGGCGAACGACCCGCCCGCGTTGCACGGCCCGCACCACGCGGCCACTGCGGTACCGCCCGCGTAGCCGAGCGCGGTCGTCACCCGCGTGCCCGTGGAATCCCAGGTCTTGACCGGCGTCCACTCCTTGTTGGAGCGGATGTCGAAGCCCTTCGACTGGAACCAGACGGAGTTCCCGCCCGCGAGCCAGTTCGACACGTTCTTCGCATCTGCTGTGAACGGGGCGATGAACCGCGCGTTGACGTCCGGCGGCGCGACCCTGTACGTCGTCGACTTCGACAGATCGACGAACTGCTGCGGGTCGGACGACCAGGCGCAGTCGTTCGTCACGGACATCGACAGGAAGACGTACTCCTGGACGATGTTGCAGCCGTCATTCGGGTCGACGAGCACGTCGCCGCCGTCACCGCCGAAGTTCGAGCTCATCTTCGACGCGCCGACGCGCAGGATCGAGCCGCCGTTGTCCTGGAGGCCGCCGCTGACGATCGCCCCGCTACCCGGGTAGTAGTTGCCGCTCTTCGCAGCGTTCGGGAGCCCTGCGCTCGCCGCGTAGTACTGCAGCGCGTCCAGCGTGCCGTCGTTCAGGCTCTCCCAGTCGGTTGCGTGACCGAGCGAGTCGAGCTTCGTGCTGTTCAGCGGGCGCCGGTAGACGCCGCCATCGTTGCCCGAGTAGACGTAGGACACGCCGTTATACGTCCCGATCGCCAGCGAGTGCTGGTCGGAGTGGGTCGACGGCGGGCAGGTCTTCTGCCCGGGGACGTACGACCAGCACGGGAACAGGAAGTTCCAGTACGGCCCGATCGTCGTCCAGCCCGAGCCGCCGTTCGTCGTCTCGTACATCTCCTCGAGGCCCGCGATCACGTGGCTCGAGTTGCGCGGGTCGACGATCAGCGACTGGTTGTACCAGGCCTGTACGCCGGGCCCGTAGCCCTTGCCGCCGAGCGCCTGCTTGAGCGCGGAGCCGGAGTTCGCGAGCTTCGGGGAGTCGGCGATCTTGTTCCAGGGTCCGGCCGGGTTGCCGGTGTTGGAGACGTAGATGCCGTCGAGCAGGCTGTTCAGCGCCGCGGTGCCGGTGAGCTGGTTGTAGCGCTGCACCGACTCGTTGATCACGTACAGCTTCTTGCCGTCACCGGAGAACGCGAAGGTCGCGTAGCCGATGTCGTTCGCGTTGATCGCGCCGCCCGGATTGACCTTCGTCCAGTGCGAGCCGCCGTCGGTCGTCTCGTAGAAGCCGTTGTACGAGTCGCCGCCGCGCCAGCCGATCGCCGCGATGACATGGTTCGCGTTCTTCGGATCGACCGCGACGTCGTTGACGATGTTCTTGATGTAGGTCAGCCCGTCGGAGGAGCGTGCGCCGCCGGGCAGGTAGGCCGCGTTGGGCGCGAACGAGAGGTGCCACGGGCCGGCCGCGTCGCGGCGTGCATGCCACCAGACGCCGCGCGAGGTCGCCGCCCACACCCGGTCGCCGGCGAAGCGCAGGTGCCCGATCGTGGTGCTTTCGAGCTCGTCGCCGCCCGAGCGGTCGGCGGTCGAGAAGGTGCCGGTCGTCGGCGTCTTCAGCACGTAGACGCCCGAGCCGACATAGCTCGTCGCGCCGGTGTTCGCCTCACCGGTCCCGTACCAGAGCCAGCCCGTGTCCGGATCGAGCGCGAGCTCGCCCGTCGAGAGGGACGGGAGCCCGTCGGCGATCGGCGTCCAGTTGCCGCCGCCGGTCGTCGAGCGCCAGACGCCGCCGTTCGCGCCGCCCGCATATACGTCGCCGTTGTCGTCCGCGGCGAGGCCGGTGATGCGGCCCGTCACGAGCCCTGAACCGGCCGAGGAGTTCGAGTAGTAATCGCGGTAGTTCGGATCGTCGGAGTCGTACTTGACGTTCGTCAGCTCCTCCCACGTCCCGCCGGCCGGCTCCAGGCCGGTCAGCTGGCCGTACGCGGCCGTGTACGCGCCGGGATCGAGGATCCCGTTCGGCGCCAGGCGCTGGTCGTCGTATTGCTGCTGACCCTTGAGCAGCTCGGCCGACTCGTCCGCGTTGCCGTTCGCCTGGCCCTGCGAGCTGAACCGAGCCTCGCCGGCGTCCAGCTTGGCGCGGATCGAGACGACGCCGTGCGCGCGACCCTTCGCGAGCAGGCCGGCGCCGGTGGCAACCACTGCGAGGACGATCAGCAGCACAACGGCATGCGATCTCCGCAGACCCTTCCCCATGTGTGTTTTCCCCTTCCTCGGAGGTGACCCGTGGCCCCGGTCGGAGCCCGCGGCATCGTAGCCGCATCTTGATATCACCGTGGATATCTAAGCGTCGGCGTCGAGCGGGGCGACCTTGCCGTTCCGTCCGGCACGCTCGCGGAGGGTCTGCTCGAGGCGCACGGCTTCGAGAGCCGTCTCGAGCAGCCCGACCAGGGTCTTCATCCGGGTCCGCGGCGAGGTCATGGCGAGCAGCTCCTGCTTCGCGTCGACCGCGAAGTCGACGCGCGCGGCCAGCTCGAAGTCGAACTGGGGGGAGCCCGGGTCGGGGACGTCGACATCGCTCTCCGCGGCTTCGGCGAGCCGGCGGAACACCTCGGTGGCGCGCGTGACGTCGTCCTCGAGCGGCGGGTCGTCCTCGTCCTCCACCGGCTCGACGATGCCGGTCGTGAACGAGCGCCCCGAGGTGAGCTCGAGCAGCCGGAACCGCTCTCCGCCCTCGACGACGATGTTCATGCTGCCGTCCTCGAGCACCTCGAGCACCTGCGCGACGGCCGCGCGCGTCCCGATCTCGTGGACCGCCCCGTCGCCCGTCGACAGCACGAGCCCGAACTCCTCGCCGTTCTCCACGCACTCGTCGATCAGCTCGCGATAGCGGGGCTCGAAGATCCGCAGCGGGATCCGCTCCGTCGGCACGAGCACGATCGGCAGCGGAAACAGTCCGAGCTCCGGCACGACGGGAGCCTACGGACTCGTCGGCAGCCGGTGGAGCGCATCCGCGGCCGCCGGTAGGGTCCTGCCCTGTGAGCAGCGGGTTCACCGACGTCGCAGACGCGTTCTTCCGGCCGAGTGTCAGCGGGCTGACGCCGTACCAGCCGGGGAAGCCCGTCGAGGACGTGCAGCGGGAGCTCGGCCTGGAGCGGGTGATCAAGCTCGCCTCGAACGAGGGGCCGTTCGGCCCCTTCCCGGCCGCGCAGGAGGCGATGGCGCGGGCGGCCGCCGAGCTGAACCGCTATCCCGACGGCGGTGCCTACCGGCTGCACGCGGCCCTCGCCGAGCGGCACGGGGTTCAACTCGACGAGGTGTGCGTCGGCGCCGGCGCCGACGGGTGCATCGACATGCTCAGCCAGGCACT
>JABFWJ010000347.1 GCA_013362295.1 Thermoleophilia bacterium | reverse complement strand
GCCTGAGAACTCGTTTCACAATGAAGCGCAGTGCCGCCGGGCCGCGCCTGCCGGCGCGAGAGGGCGTCCTCGGTCGCGCCCATAGCACTTCTATGGGCACTCCCTGCGTCCTTCTCTCGCACTCGGCAGTCGCACCCCGTCGGCGAGCCGTCATTGTGTAACGAGTTCTTAGATGAGCGTTGGCTTCCTCTCGGATTCAAGGGAGAGCGACTCGCGAATCTCCATCGAATGCAAGGGTGGTGCATGCCGCCCGCGCCGGTGCGCTCGCGCCTGCGCGTGCTGCCGAGCTTGAGCGGCGGATGCGCGACCTGCTCGGCGCTACTGTCGCGGGCGCGGGAGGGTTCCCGCGACGACGCGTCCGCGTGCATCCGATCGAGCCTGCGGCGCTGTAGCTCGATCTAGTGGTGATCACGAGCCGCGGGACAAGGTCGGAATCGCCTCGCTCGTTCTCGAGGGTCTCTTCGTGACGGCGGCAGCGGCGAACGCTGCGCTTGGGCGCAGGACTCGCTCGAGTCGGTCGCTGCGAGTGCTCCCCGTGCAAAGGGATGCGGCTGCGTAGCGTGGCGGGCGGGACGTTCACCGTCGACGCTGGGCGCGCGACGTGCATCGACACGGCCCGCCGCCGCATCGAACGTGGCATGCGGCTGATTTGGATGCCGGTCGACGCGCCGGGTGCCCTCTCCCTCGCCTGGCGATCCTCTCCCCCGATCGCGGGGGCGGTACCCCGCCGCTCCCGCGATCCCCTCCGGAGTGCACGATGAGCGGGCGCAAGGCGAGGCAGGCGCGCAGAGCGCAGCCCGGCGCCCAGCCGCAGCGGCGCCGGTTGACGGAGCGCCATATCGCGTACCTCGCCGCCGCGCTCGCGGTTGTGGTCGCGGTCGTCGGCGGCTTCGCGATCGCGCACAAGCGGAGCGGCGCTTCGGCGGAGGCGGTCTCGGCCCCGCCCGGTGCGGTCAGCCGCGAGAGCGGCGGCGCCCCCTCGATTCGCGGCCGTGATCCGATCACAGGCAAGCAGGTCAGCCTGGCGCAGTTCGCCGGCAAGCCCGTCGTCCTCAACGTCTGGGCGTCGTGGTGCACGGGTTGCAACCAGGAGGCAGCAGACCTCGCGCGCTTCGCCGCCTCCCATCGGCGCGCGCAGGTGCTCGGCGTCGACACACAGGACACGAGCGGTGGCGCACGCGCCTTTTACCGCAGGTGGCACTGGCACCACCCGAGCATCGCCGACCCGAGCGGATCGCTCAGCGCCCAGCTCGCCGTCACCGGGCTGCCGACGACGTACTTCCTCGACCGTCAGCATCGGATTGTCGGCAAGATCGTCGGCGCCGGGAACCGGGCCGAGTTCGCGCAGGGCCTGCGTCTGGCGCTGCGGCACAGCTAGGCGATGATCCACTTCGGCCCGGGAGCGTTCGCGGCGGCGTTCGCGGCTGGCATCGTCTCGTTCGTCTCGCCCTGCGTGCTGCCGCTGATTCCCGGCTATCTCTCTTTCGTTTCGGGTGTCGGTTTCGACGAACTCGGCGCCCGGCCGCGCCGAGTCGTCGGGCAGACGGCCTGGTTCGTGCTCGGCTTCGGCCTCATGTTCGCGTTGCTGGGCGCAGGCGCTGCCTGGTTCGGGAACGCGCTGCTCGTGCACCGCCGCTCGCTCGAGATCGCCGCGGGCGCGTTCGTCGTGCTCGCCGGGCTGATCTACGCGGGGCTGCCGTTGCCGACGCTGCTGCTCGCGGAGCGGCGCTTTCAGGTCCGTCGGGAGCGGAGTGGTCCAGGGACGGCCCTGGTCGCCGGTCTCGCGTTCGCGATCGGCTGGACGCCATGCATCGGGCCGCCGCTGGCGGCGATCCTGACGCGCGCCGCCGGCGAGGGGCACGCGGAGCAGGGCGCGGTGCTGCTGCTCGTCTATTCACTCGGGCTGGGCGTGCCGTTTCTCGCGTTCGGGCTCGCATTCACCCGGGCGCTCGGCCTCACCCGCGCGCTCCGCCGTCGGTGGCGCATCGTCAGCGTCAGCTCCGGCGCGCTCCTGGTCGCATTCGGTGTCCTGCTCGCGACCGGCGAGCTGATCCGACTGACTTCGCTGCTCTCGCGTTTCACCGGCCTCACCGTCTGAGATGGCGCGCGTCGCTCCGGCCGCGCTCCTCGTTCTCGTCCTGGCGGGCTGCGGCGGCGGCCGCAGCGGCCCGACCCGCCTCGACTTCCACGGGCTCGCGTCGACGCCAGTCGTGCGCGTTATCGGGCAGGACGCGATCCCCGCGATCGACCGGCCGCGCTTCGATCCGCCGGCCGCGGTGCGGGGTCTGCTGCGTGCGGACGACCTCGTCGTCGGCGCGGTCGTCGACGGCCGAGCACACGCGTATCCGCTCGACCTCCTCTCCTTCCACGAGGTCGTCAACGATGGGCCGCTGGCGGTCACATGGTGCCCCCTCTGCCGGACCGCGCTCGCCTTCGACCGGAGCGTGCGCGGGCGCAGGCTGACCTTTGGCGTCTCCGGTTTGCTCTTGCACGCGAACCAGGTGCTGTACGACCGCGAGAGCGGCAGCCTCTGGAGCCAGCTCGCCGGACGCGCAATCAGCGGCCGCTACCGCGGCACCCGCCTGCTACCGCTCCCGCTCGCCGAGGTGAGCTGGGGCGAGTGGCTGCACGCCCATCGGGACACGCTCGTGCTCTCGATCGGGCACGACCGGTACGCGACGCGGTTCACGCACCCGTACAGCTACGCGGACGCGCGCGGCGAGGAGCTCTCCTCCGACCCCTACCTCGCCTACACGCAGAAGGTGAACGTCTACTACTCGCCGGTCGTGCGCGGCCTCGCCGGCAGCACACTCGTGCTCGGCATCCGCATCGGCGCTGTCGCGAAGGCGTACCCGCTCTACCTGCTTCGCCATCCGATCGGCGACACCCTCGCGGGCCACACGCTTCGGATCGTGCCCGATCCGAACGCCCGCTCGGCCGCGGCCTTCGAGCGGGGCGTGCGCCTCCCGGCGACGCCCGTCTACTGGTTTGCCTGGCATGCCTTCTACCCGAGCACGCGGATCTACGCAGGCAAGAGCCGGTAGCGCGCGGCGACGTTCCGGCTCGCGGCGCATCTAAGGCGAGCGTGGACACGGATCGGCCTTGAGGGAGCACTTTGACGTGGCGGTGATCGGCTGCGGGATGGGCGGCTGGGCGCGCGTGCGCGCGGCTCGGCGCCGCCGCAGGCGGGTCGCCCTGTTCGAGTCCGGTCTCGTCGGCGGCACCTGAATCACGCGCGGGTGCATCCCGACCAAGGCTCTGGTCAGGGCCGCCGAGATCGCCGAAGACACAAGGAGAGCCGCCGAATTCGGCATCCGCGTGCGCAAGGTCAGCGTCGACTTCCGCGCCGTGATGGAGCGCGTGCAGCGGGTGATCGACGAGGGCGTCAGCTTCTACGAGTACCAGGTCGCCCGCGACGACGGGATCACGCTCTACCGCGGTCACGCCCGCTTCGTCGACGAACACCGGATCGAGTGCGACGGCGTCACCGTCACATTCGACCACGCCCTGATCGCCAGCGGCGCGCGTCCACGGATCCCCGACCTGCCCGGTCTCGACCGCGTCCCCTTCGCGACCAGCGACGATCTGTTGCTGGCGCGCGAGCTGCCACGCCATCTCGTCTGCGTCGGCGCCGGCGCGGTCGCGCTCGAGTTTGCGCAGATCTACCGCCGTCTCGGAGCCGAGGTCACCGTGCTCCAGCGCGGACCGCAGATCGCCACGCTCGAAGACCGCGAGCTCAGCAAGCTGCTGCACCGCTACCTTGAAGAGGAAGGCGTGCGCGTGCTGACCGGGATCCAGCTCGAACGCTTCGAGCTGGAGGGACGGTCGCCGTGCGTAGGGCTCGCCGACGGCCGCCGGAT
>JABFWJ010000053.1 GCA_013362295.1 Thermoleophilia bacterium | reverse complement strand
AGTCGGCGGGTGCACGACGCGAACCTCCGGCTCGTTGCCGCAGTTCGGGTCGAGCAGCCGCATGCAAGGCTGACGATTCTCGATGCGGTCGCCGAAGAGTTGTGGGTGAGCGGCCTCGACGACGATGCCAGCGCAGCGATCCTGGCCGAGAGCGCCACGACGCTCACCCGGACCGAGCGCCGTCTGCTCCAGCAACAGGCCTGCGGCAACCCTCTGGCCCTCATGGAGCTGCCGGCCACCTGGCGTGGTGACGGGACGCCCGCGAAGCTCACGTTGTCGGCTCGGCTCGAGCGTGATTTCGGTGGCCGAGCGGCCGAGCTTCCCGCTGTGACACGCGATCTGCTCCTGGTCGCCGCGGTTGACGACGGCAGGCACCTCGACGAGATCGTCCAAGCCGTCACGATGCTTTCCGGGCGCGGCTGCGACCGCACCGACCTGGTCCCTGCCTGCGAGCTCGGGCTGGTCAGCGAACGCGTGGACCTCGTCGAGTTCCGCCACCCGCTCGTCCGTTCGGGCATTCTGCAGGCCGAGAACGTGACGCGCCGCCAGTCGGCGCACGCCGCACTCGCTTCGGTGATCGACGAGCCGTTCCGGCAGGCCTGGCACCGCGCACAGGCAATCATCGGGCCCGACGACGGGATCGCCGACCAACTGGAGATGACCGCGGAGGAATCACTGCGCCGTGGAGCGGTGATGACTGCGATCAACAGCCTCGAACGAGCTGCTGAGCTGACCACGAACTCGTCGCGCAGGGGACATCGCTTGCTCAAGGCGGCCGAGCACGCGTTCGGGCTCGGCCGGGGAGACTTGGTCGATCGGTTGGTCAACGAGGCGGCGACCACGGATCTGAGCGAACTCGACTGGGCGAGGATGCAGTGGCTCAGAGAGATCTTCAGCGACGGTGTACCAGGCGATGCACCCCGGGTGCTCGAGCTTTGTGAAATGGCAGCTCGGTCCGCTGCTGCCAACGACCATGATCTTGCCCTCAACCTTCTGCTCGGAGCGGCCCTGCGCTGCTGGTGGGCAGACACCGGGCCTGCTGCTCGGGCGTACGTCGTTGCCGTCGTCGACAGAGTGTTTCGCGAAGACGATCCTCGTGCGATCACGGTGCTGGCGGTCGCCGAGCCGGTTCTGCGAGCCGCGCAGGTCACCGATGCGTTGGCCAGGCTGCCCGTCGGCGACGTCTCCGATGTCGACGTACTGCGCCTGCTCGGGATGGCGGCCCATGCGATCGGGGACTCACCCAGATCCGACGAGTACCTCGCCGCCGCCGAGGCCCAACTCAGAGCACAGCACCGGCTCGGCGTTCTGGTACACGCACTGAGCATGCACGTCATCGTCTCCCTCGAGCTGGGTGACTGGGAGAAGGCGATCGCATCGAGCGATGAGGTCGTTCAGCTCGCCGAAGAGACCGGTCAGGCCATCTGGACGACCGGCACCCTCGTCTGCGAGGCGATCTCGCAAGCCCTACGCGGCGACCCTGACCGCGCGCTCGAACTGGTCGCGCAAGTGGAGCTGACGGCATACCGCAATCGTCTCAACGATCTCCTGTCCTGCGCCCAACTGGCCCGCGGGCTCGCGATGCTCGACTTGGATCGGCCTGACGAAGCGTACGAGGCGCTGCGACGGGCGCTCGATCCGGCGGACCCGACGTACCATCAACGCGAGTCCTTCGGCGCGGTGATGTTCCTCGCCGAGGCCGCGTCCTTGTGTGCGCGCGTTCCAGAGGCTCGGCTCATGCTCGGGCGGCTACGCGATGTCGCCGAGGTGACTCCTGTACCGGTGTTGAGGGTCCAGCTCGACTATGCCGAAGCGGTGCTCGCGGAGGACGACGAAGCCGAGGAGCTGTTCCTGCGCGGCCTTGCTCGGGATCTGGAGCGATGGCCTTGGGTCCGCGCGCGGCTGGAACTCGCCTACGGGCGCTGGTTGTGCCGGCAGGAGCGGGGTCCGCAGGCGATCCCATTACTGACGAGCGCCCGGGACACACTCGGACGGATCGGAGCGGTGCACTGGCGGCGGGCGGCAGAAGCCGAGCTGGCCAGTCGATCGATCATGGGTGCATGGTGAGTTGGACATGACCACGATCGAGGTACCGCGACCGGCCACGCTCGTGGGCCGCGACAGCGAGATCGCGCGGCTCAAGGATGTCCTGCGTGCCTTGCCTGACGCCGGCTCGGCGCTGGTACTGCTCGGCGACGCCGGCATAGGCAAGAGCTGCCTCCTCGAAGAACTGGCGAATCTGGCCCGGCAGGCAGGTGCGCGGGTACTGGACGTCGCTGGGATCGAGCCCGAAGCGCAACTTCCTTTCGCAGGGCTGTTGCAGTTGCTGGGACCAGTACTGAACCATGTCGATGCGCTGCCCCAGAGCCAGCGTCGAGCCCTCCTGGCAGCGTTCGAGATCGAGGCCGGTCCGGCACCGCAGCCGTTCCTCGTGGCGCTCGCGGCACTGGGGCTCCTCACCGAAGCCGCGGCCGTAGCCCCGATTGTCGTCGTGGTGGACGACGCACAGTGGCTGGACGGACCGACGCATGACGCCCTCGCGTTCGTGGCACGCCGCCTGGAACGCACGCCGATAGCGCTCGTTGCGACCGTGCGAGCCGGCCATGAAGGCCCACTGACGCGCAGTGACGTCCCCGTCCAGCTGCTCGGTGCTCTCGACGACGCCGCGTCTCGCCAGGTGCTTTCCCGGCACGCCGCGGATCTGAATCGCGCGGATCGCATACGAATCCTCGCCGAGGCAGAAGGGAATCCGTTGGCTTTGGTCGAACTGCCCGCGGCCTGGCGGGCACGAGCCATCGACGACGGGTTCGTTCCGCTCAACACGCGCCTCGAGCGCGCCTTCGCCGCCCGCCTGCACGAGCTGCCGGCGGCGACCAGGGACGTACTCCTCGTCGCGGCGGCCGACGACGAGGACGCTGTCGCCGAGATCCTCGCGGGCGCCGGCCTGCTGGCCGGCAGGCCGGTGGGCGTTGAGGCCCTCGAACCGGCTTCCGCGGTCGGTCTGCTCTCCTACGATGCGCGCCGGATCTCGTTCCGTCATCCGTTGGTCCGGTCCGGGATCCTGCAGGCGGAGACCATGATGCGCCGGCAGCAGGCCCACGCGGCGTTGGGGGACGCGCTCGATGGGCACGCGTACCGACGTAGCTGGCACCGCGCGCAGGCCATCGTGGGTGTCGACGACGAAGTCGCTGACGCCCTCGAGGAGAGTCATACGATCGCGCTTCGTCGCGGATCTGTCACGTCCGCGATCCGCGCACTGGAGCGCTCGGCCCAGCTCACGTCGGACTCGGCCCGGCGTGGCCGCAGGCTGCTGTTGGCGGCCGAGCACGCCTTCGGCCTCGGCCGCGCGGATATCGTCGACCGCCTTGTCACCGCTGCCGAGAAAGACGATCTGAGCGATCTCGATCGAGCTCGAACGGAATGGTTGCGGGAGATCTTCAACGACGGGATTCCGGGCGACGCCGCCCGGATCCGTGAGCTGTGCGCGATCGCGCAGCAGTCCGCGTCCGCCGGCGATCGCGATCTGACGCTCAACCTGCTGCTCGGCGCAGCGCTCCGCACGTGGTGGGCCGACGCAGGTGCCGACGTTCGAGCGCACATCGTCGAAGTCACGGAACGGATCGCCGCACAGCAGGCCGGCTACGACAAGGATCCACGGTTCGTCACGACCCTCGGCGTCGCCGAGGCGGTGCTTGCGGCCGGCCGCGTTACCGAGCTGCTGTCGCCGATAGCGGCCGAAGCCGTCACGGATCCAGACGCGCTACGGCTGTACGGGATGGTCGCCCACGCCATCGGTGACCCCGTACGCACCTGTGATTTCCTCGGACGCGCTGAGACCAGGCTGCGGGAGCAGGGCCGGCTGGGACTGCTGT
>JABFWJ010000335.1 GCA_013362295.1 Thermoleophilia bacterium | reverse complement strand
GACGCCAGCCGAGGAAAGCCGTTGCCCGGCGGCGCGCGATCAGGGACGACGCCGCCGGCATCGCGGACGCCGAGCCCGACCATGTGCCCGACGCCGTGCGGGAAGAACAACGTCATGGCGCCGCGCTCGAAGAGCGAAGCCGGCTCGCCGCGCAGGAGGCCGAGGTCGACGAGACCTTCGCCGATCGCAAGCGCAGCCGCCAGATGCACATCTCTCCACTCGGCGCCCGGGCGGCACGTCGCGGTGGCGGCGCGAAGCGCTTCGCGCACGATCTCGTAGAGGGCCGCCTGCTCGGCCGTGAAGGCGCCCGAAACCGGATAGGTGCGAGTGACGTCGCTTGCATAGCCGCGAACCTCGCTGCCCGCATCGACGAGCAAAAGCTCGCCCCGAGCGAGCCTGCGGCTGGTCGGAGCGAAGTGGAAGATCGCGGAGTGGTCGCCGGCCGCGATGATCGTGTCGAAGGCGAGAAAGTCGGCGCCGTGACGGAAGAACTCGGCTTCGAGCTCGATCTGGATCTCACGCTCGGTCCGGCCCGCGTCGATCAGCGCGGGAAAGGCGAGAAAGCCGGCCCGGGTTGCCTGCTCGGCTCTGGTCATCCGCTCGAGCTCGACCTCGTCCTTCACTCTGCGCAGTGCGGTGAGCACGTCGCGGAGATCCTGGGTAAGTAGCGGATCGCACTCGACGCCTTCGATCGGCGCGCCGAGGCAACCACATCGCCGCCCCTGCCGCGCATCGAGCCACGCCTCGAGCTCGAGAACCGATCGCGCGTCTTCCGGCACGCCTTCGCGCACCCCGTCGAGCGCTTCCCAGAGCAGCTCCTCCCGCGTCACCGGCGAGAGAAACTCCGTCCACCCCTCGCTTGGATCGAAAGCGAGGACGCCGTTCGGCCGCTCGCGATCGGTGAGGTAGAGGTATTCCGAGTGAGCGCGGAAGGGGTAGGTACGGTCGTACCGACCCGGAATCGCCACTCGATCGCCGGCTCCGACCAGGACGATCTCGTGGTCGAGGTCCCATGCTTCGGAGGCTGCCGCGCGCCGGCGCGAAAGCGCGCTCGCCAGCGCTTGCTCTGCGACAGCTCTCGTCACACCACACGATCTTCCCCTTGCGCAGCGCGACTTGGCAACCGCGCGGTAAGGGATGGACCGCGAGGCGGCACAAAGAAGTCATGCAGACCGAAGCAACTCGCGCCGCAACGGTCGACGAGGTTCGGCGCTGGCGCCGCGAACAATTGACTCGAGCTGGATTCCCGCCCCCGCTGGCGGCCGAGCTCGCCGACGACGCCGGTTACGACCTGCACGCACTGATCGAGTTGGTCGAACGCGGCTGCCGGCCGGACCTCGCCGTCCGGATTCTCGCGCCTCTCGAGCGACCCGACGCCGCCTGAACCTCCGGTGCCGAGGTTGGTGGGCTCGACTGAGCCAGATGGGGCCGTGAGCCCATGGCCGGCGTAGCGACGAGCAGCGATCCTGCACACAAGGAGGTGAAGATGGAGCCTTACGAGGCGTCTACGTCTGTTTCGATCGCGTTGAGCGTCGCTCTCTTGCTGATCGCGGCGGGGCTCGCCAAGAAGCAACTCGTTTGGAAGCGGCGACCGCTCCCGGTGCGAGGCCGCCGACACCGGCGATAACACAGCGAGCGAAGGGAGGTTGAAGTGTTCGGAAAGTCGGACGTCGAGATCGATGACGAGCAGAATCCGACCGCGCCGATCGAGATCGACGTACATGGTCGCTGGGATGCGCTCGCCCTCTCGGAATGGCTCATGCACTACCACTCTTTTCTCGTTCAGCACGACCATGAGCGGTGGACGGTGCATGCACGTGCGCCGGGTTGCCACGGCGAGCCGCTCGCCGATGCGTTGAGGGCGATCGAGGTGTGGCGCGTCGAGCGCGGGCTCGAAAGCTCTTCATGCCGAGTGCGCGGGCTTCCGTACCGGTCGGCGAGAACGAGCTCGCGGATGCAGCTGTCGGAGCGGCGATGAGATCGATCGAGCTTGGCTCTAGGGGTGAAGGACGATGAACATCATCGTCGTCGGTGTCGACCACTCGGATGGAGCAAGGGCCGCCATCGCCTTTGCCCACGACGAGGCGCGGCTACGCAGGGCGACGTTGCGTGCTGTCCACGCATGGCGATTCGGCTATATCGGCCACACGGGCTTCGAAGGTGCGACGCCCGCGCTCGGCGCCGACATCCACGAGCTTCGCGCCGCCGCGGCGGCCGCACTGGACGCGACACTGCGCGAAGCGCTGGGCGACGCCGGCGACGTCGAGATCGAGCAGCACGTCGTCGAGGGCCCGGCCGGCGCTGTGCTGGTCGGCGAATCGCGCGACGCCGATCTGCTCGTCGTCGGCTCGCGTGGTCACGGCGGCTTCGCGCAGCTCCTGTTGGGCTCGGTCAGCCAGCAGTGCGCTCACCACGCCGCGTGCCCGGTCGTGATCGTGCGACCGAAGGGGCACGAGTGAAACCTGACGCGTTACGGCTGGATCAACGGTCTTGACGCTCAACCGCCTCGCACCGCGGGAGCAAACGCACGCACGGGCAACTCGAGCCGTACCTCGGCGCCTCCAAGGGCTCTTTCTCTGATCGCGAGCGAGCCGTTGACCAGAACAGCGCGCTCGCGCATGCTTCGCAGCCCGCCATGTTCCTCGACCGCCCCGACGAACCCCTGGCCGTTGTCTGCGACGCGAAGAACGACACTGTCGCGGCCGCGCTCGAGCGCGACCGTCACTCGATCGGCGTTCGAGTGGCGCGCGACATTCGTCAGGCCCTCCTGGGAAATTCGGTAGACCGCGAGTTCCATCTCAGGCGTGAGCTTCGGTAGGTCTGAATCGAACCGGCGCTCAACTTCGATCCCCGAGACCCGACGAAATGTTGCCGTCAGCTCGGTCAATTCGCTTACAAGACCCAGCTGTTCGAGCATCTCCGGTCGCAACTCGCTCGAGATACGCCGAACCTCGTCCAGGGCACTGCGGACCGCTTCCTTCGCCTCCTCGATCCCGCTGCGATGACGTGGCGCCGCACCCGCTACCGAATCGAGTTGCAGCAGCACTCCGGTGAGCAGTTGGCCGACCTCATCGTGCAGGTCCCGTGCAATGCCGACCCGTTCGGCCTCCTGCGCGGCGAGAACTCGTCGGACGCTTCCGTGGCGCTCGCTCTCGAGACGGTCGAGCATATGGTTGAACGCGCGTACCACCCGGCCGACTTCATCCTCGCGCAGGACCTCGAGACGCTGGCCGGGACGCAGCAGGTCGACAGCGTCCATCCGGCGGGCCAGGCGCTCGAGCGGGGCGACCGCGCGTCGCAGTTGGACAGCGTTCGCGAGGAGCGTGATCGCGAGACCGAGTCCTACGATCAGCGCCTGCTCGAGCTTGATCGGCGCGCTGATCGTCACCGGCGTAACGAGCAGAAGGATCGCGATCGTCGCCAGAAGCCCGGCATTGACCGCAAACACGCGCCAGAAGAGAGGAACGCTACGAAACGTCTCGCCCGTCAGCTCCGCGCTCCATTGCCGGCGGGGGCTTCCCGCCGCCGTCGGCTCGGAGGAGCGATCAGTACCGGGACGCGCGTCTCGGCTTCGAGCTCGCGAGCGAGCCTGCTCTCGAGGCCCCGCCGAGGCCAGCCGCGTGCGCGCGAACCGACGAGGATCACGTCGGCGGCCTCCTCGGCCGCGATCTGACCCACGAGTACGGCCGGGTCGCCGACCGCAACACGACATTGTGCGGTTTCGACGATGCCGTACTCGCGTGCCAGTTGGACGAGCAGCCGCTCGCCACCGCGTCGATTTCCCTTCAAGGTCACGCTCGCGTTGTCGTCATCGCCGCTGTTCGGGACGACGATGCCCTCAGCGACGTGGGCGAGCACGAGCCGAAGACCGAGGCGCTGGCTCAACTCGATACCCA
>JABFWJ010000063.1 GCA_013362295.1 Thermoleophilia bacterium | reverse complement strand
GATCTGGCCGATGTTCATGCGGCTCGGCACGCCGAGCGGGTTGAGCAGGATGTCTACCGGGCGACCGTCCTCGAGGAACGGCATGTCCGCCTCGGGGACGATCTTCGAGATGACGCCCTTGTTGCCGTGGCGGCCGGCGAGCTTGTCGCCCTCCGAGATCTTGCGCTTCTTCGCCACGTAGACGCGGACGAGCTCGTTGACGCCGGGGCTCAGGTCGTCGCCGTTGTCGCGCGAGAACGTCTTGACGTCGATGACGACGCCGCCCTCGCCGTGCGGCACCTTGAGCGACGTATCGCGCACCTCGCGTGCCTTCTCCTTGAAGATCGCACGGATCAGCTTCTCCTCGGCCGTCAGCTCGGTCTCGCCCTTCGGCGTGACCTTGCCGACGAGCAGGTCGCCCGATCCGACCTCGGCGCCGACGCGAACGATGCCGCGGTCGTCGAGGTTGCGCAGCGACTCCTCCGAGCGGTTCGGGATGTCGCGTGTGATCTCCTCGTCGCCGAGCTTCGTCGAGCGCGCGTCGATCTCGTACTCGTGGATGTGGATCGAGGTGAGCACCTCGTCCTTCACGAGCCGCTCGGAGAGCACGATCGCGTCCTCGAAGTTGAAGCCCTCGAACGGCATGAACGCCACGAGCAGGTTCGCGCCGAGCGCGAGCTCGCCGTGGTCGGTCGAGGAGCCGTCCGCGAGCACCGCGCCCGCCGACACCTTGTCGCCCTGCCGGACGATCGGCCGGTGATGGATCAGCGTGCCTTGGTTCGAGCGCATGAACTTCGTCAGGTCGTACTCGTCGCGGGTCCCGCGGCCCTCGACGACGATGCGCGTCGCGTCGAGCTCGACGACGTTGCCGGCGTTCCGCGCGACGACGACGTCGCCCGAGTCGACAGCGGCGCGGTGCTCCACGCCGGTGCCGACGAGCGGCGCCTGCGGGATCATCAGCGGCACGGCCTGCCTCTGCATGTTCGCGCCCATGAGCGCGCGGTTCGCGTCGTTGTGCTCGAGGAACGGGATCATCGCGGTCGCGACCGACACGATCTGTGCGGGCGCGACGTCCATGAAGTCGATGTCCTTGGCGCCCGCGATCACGGCCTCGCCCTCCGACGAGCGGCAGAGCACCTGGTCGTGCTCGAACTTGCCGTTCCTGTCGACGGGCTCGGACGCCTGGGCGATCGTGTACTGCGCCTCCTCGGCTGCGTCCAGGTAGATGATCTCGTCGGTGACCTTGCCGTTCGTCACCCGGCGGTACGGCGTCTGGATGAAGCCGAACTCGCTGACCGTCGCCATCGACGCGAGCGAGCCGATGAGGCCGATGTTCGGGCCTTCCGGCGTCTCGATCGGGCACATGCGGCCGTAGTGCGTCGGGTGCACGTCGCGCACCTCGATCGGTGCCCGCTCGCGGGTCAGGCCGCCTGCACCGAGCGCCGACAGGCGGCGGCGGTGCGTCAGGCCGTCGAGGGAGTTCGTCTGCTGCATGAACTGCGACAGCTGTGACGAGCCGAAGAACTCCTTCAGTGCGGCGACGACGGGTCGGATGTTGATGATCGTCTGCGGCGTGATCGTGTCGACATCCTCCGTCGTCATGCGCTCGCGGACGACGCGCTCCATGCGGTAGAGACCGACGCGGAACGCCTCCTGGATCAGCTCGCCGGTCGTGCGCAGGCGGCGGTTGCCGAAGTGCTCGTACTCGTCGAGCTCCGAGCGGATCGGGTCGCGGTTCAGCGAGATGCCGTCGGAGGCGTAGTCCTTCGACTCCTCGTTCAGGCCGATCGCGTGCGGCATCGCCACGAGCTTCTGGACGAGCGCGAGGATGTCCTGAGTCGTCAGGACGCGCGTGTCCTCCGGCACGTCGACTCCGAGGCGCTGGTTCAGCTTGTAGCGGCCGACCTTCGTCAGGTCGTAACGCTTGGGATCGAAGAAGAGCGACCGGAGCAGGTTGCGCGCGTTGTCGAGCGTCGGAGGCTCACCCGGGCGCTGCTTCTTGAAGACCTCGATCAGCGCCTCCTCCTCGCGCGTCGTCGGGTCCTTGTCGAGCGTCTTCTCGATGAAGTGCGAGTTGTCGAACAGCTTGAGGATCGCCTCGTTCGTCGAGGTGTCCAGCTGGAAGCCGGTCGTCGGATCCTCGGCCGGCAGCGCGCGCAGGAGCGTCGTGATCGGCAGCTTGCGCTTGCGGTCGATGCGGGCGTAGACGACGCCCTTCTTGTCGATCTCGAGCTCGAGCCACGAGCCGCGGCTCGGCATCAGGTTCGCGGTGAAGACCTGCTTCGTCGCGTCCTTCGGCTCCATCAGGTAGGCGCCGGGCGACCGCACGAGCTGCGTGACGATCACGCGCTCGGTGCCGTTGATGATGAACGTGCCCCACTCCGTCATCATCGGGAAGTCACCCATGAACACCGTCTGCTCGCGGATCTCGCCCGTCTCCGTGTTCACGAAGCGGACCGTCATCGAGAGCGGCGCCTGGTAGGTCAGATCCTTTTCGCGGCACTCCTGGATCGAGAATTGGGGGTCGCCGAAGCGATACTCCCCGAACTCGACGGCGAGCGTGCCGGTGTAGTCCTGGATCGGCGAGATGTCGTCGATCGTCTCCCGAAGGCCTTCATTGAGGAACCAATCGAACGACTCGCGCTGGATGTCGATCAGGTTGGGGAGGTCGAGGACGTGCTTGAGACGTGAGAACGACTTGCGCGCACGAGGCGCTGTGACCGTTTTGGCCAAGTAGAACAGCCTCCCTTACTGGCTATGAGGTGGCGGGCGAAGCAGAAAAAAGGCGTGCGAATTAGGGCGTGTCCGGACGTCGACGCAACCCCCCACGATAGCGGAGGCGTCTCTCCAGCCGCAAGCGTGCGGCGAGGGACCCGTTGGGCCGACTAGGGAAGCGTACCTAACGCGTCCAGGCCGCTGGAGCCGAGAAAACGCCCGGCACCGAGGGTGCCGGGCGCCTGGGCGGCGTGCGAATCGGGTGACGAGGGCGCCCGGCGCGCCCGCAGGGCTCCGGGCACCCTCGTTGGAAGGGCTTACCTGTGGATCTTCTGGGCCTGCACGGCGGCGTTCGCGCCCCGGGCCTTGACGCTCTGCGCCGTCAGGGTCGCGGCGGTGCCGCACGTGAGGGCGTCCACACGTGCGCTGTCGCCCACGTTCGGGCCGGTCAGCATGCCGACGGTCTTGAAGCTGACGCGGGTTTTCGCGTCGACGGCGATCGTCACCGTCTGCCCGACGAGGTTCGCCACCGCGGGATTCGGAGCGTTGTTGTCGTCGTCGTCGTTGTCGTTGTCCTCGTCCTCGCCGACCTCCTGCTTGGTCACCTTGAGGGTGAAGGAGTTCGCGGAGACCGAGGCAAACGTTCCCTGCAGCTCCATCTGGACGCAGCCGGCAGGCGTGGTCGTCGCGGCCGCGTGCTCATGGCGGTTGCCGTGGTGCCTGCCGTGGCCGCCGCCGTCTGCCAGTGCGAACGAGGCGGTGCAGCCGGCGACGACGACTGCCAGCAGTAGGGCCTTGAATTTCATGCGGTTGCCTCCTGTCGATTAAGTCTCTGAAGCAGAGACGCCCGCGGCCCGGAAACTTTGTACGAGAAGCGACGAGAAGGGAAAGGCCGGGCTCGGGCCCGGCCTTTCCGCGCTCGAAACCGGAACTGCGCCCGGTTACTTGATCTCGACCTCGGCGCCGGCCTCTTCCAGCTGGCCCTTGATCGTGTCGGCCTCGTCCTGCGCCACGCCTTCCTTGACGGGCTTCGGGGCCGAGTCGACGAGATCCTTGGCTTCCTTCAGGCCGAGGCCGGTGACGGCGCGGACGACCTTGATCACCTGGATCTTCTGGGCGCCGGCGCCCGTCAGGACGACGTCGAAGGACGTCTTCTCCTCGACCGCGGCGCCGGCGTCGCCGCCGGCGACCGTGCCGCCCGCCGCG
>JABFWJ010000104.1 GCA_013362295.1 Thermoleophilia bacterium | reverse complement strand
CAGCCCGGCGACTGGGTCGAGTACGAGGAGGCGATCGTCGACATCTCGACCGACAAGATCGACACCGAGGTGCCGTCGCCGGCGGCCGGCGTCGTGACCGAGATCCTCGTGCCCGAGGGCGAGACGGTCGAGGTCGGGACGGTGCTGGCACGGATCGGCGGTGAAGGAGCAGCGCCGGCGGCGGCGCCGGAGCCCGCGACGCAACCGGCCGCGGAAGCGGCCGAAGCGTCCGCGAGCGAGGGCCAGACCGCCGCCCCCGAGCCGAAGCCGCTCGAGCAGCGCGCGCAGCCCGCCGCGCAGGAGAACGGCAAGTCCTTCGTCTCCCCGGTCGTCGCGCGGATCGCGTCCGAGCACGGCATCGACCCCTCGCAGGTTCCGGGCACGGGATCCGGCGGCCGCGTGACGAAGAAGGACATCCAGGCCTTCATCGAGGCCGGCGCCTCGACGAAGGAGGCGACTAAGGCGCCTGAGGCACCCCCCGCGCCTGCGGATACCCCACCAGCGGTTGCTCCGGCCCCAGCGCCTCCCAGCCAGGAGGCGCAGGCTCCTGGCGTCGGCGAGTCCTTCGAGCCGATCACGGCGATGCGGCGCGGAATCGCCGAGCACATGCGGCGCTCGCTCGACACCTCGGCCCACGTCACGAGCGCGATCGAGGTCGACATGTCGAAGGTCGTGCAGATCCGCGAGAAGCTGAAGAAGGAGTACCAGTCGGCGTATGGCGTCAACCCGACGTATCTCGCCTTCATCGCCCGTGCGACGTCGGAGACACTGCGGGAGTACCCGTGGGTGAACGGTGAGCTGCGCGGCGACAAGATCGTCACGCGCAATTACGTGAACCTCGGCTTCGCGGTCGAGCTCGCCGACGGCAAGGGTCTGATCGTGCCGGTCGTGAAGAACGCGGAGACGCTGAACCTGCTCGGACTGGCGAAGGCGATCGCCGACATCGCGAAGCGTGCGCGCGACAAGCAGCTCGCACCGGACGACGTCGCCGGCGGCACGTTCACGATCACGAACCCCGGCGGCTACGGCACGTTCCACGGGACGCCGGTGATCAGCCAGCCGCAGGCGGGCATCCTCGGCACGTACGCGATCGTCAAGCGCCCCTGGGTGATCGCCGACGAGAACGGAGCCGACGCGATCGCGATCCGCTCGATCATGAACCTCACGCTCACCTACGACCACCGACTCGTCGACGGCGCCTACGCCGGCCGGTTCCTGCGCGACCTGCGTCAGCGGCTCCAGACCTGGGGTGAGGCGGATTACTAAGCCGGCTCAGCTCGTCAATCTCGGCGTCGTCGACTACCGCGAGGCGCTGGCGCTCCAGCGCTCGCTCGCCGCCGCCGTGGCCGAAGGGAGCGCGCCGGACACCGTCCTGCTCCTCGAGCACCCGCCGACGATCACGCTCGGGCGGCGCACCGAGGAGGGTGAGGTGCACGTCCCCGAGGGCGCGGCGGTCGACGTCGTCGAAGTCGACCGCGGCGGCAAGTCGACCTACCACGCTCCGGGTCAGCTCGTCTGCTATCCGATCCTCGACCTAACGCGGCACGGCCAGGACGTGAAGCAGTACTGCCGCGACCTCGAGGAGGCGTTGATCCGCACGACGGGCGCCTTCGGGATCCCGTCGACACGGATCGAGGGCTTGACCGGCGTGTGGCTCGAGCGCCCGCCGAGGAAGATCGCGTCGATCGGCATTCACCTCACGAAGTGGATCTCCACGCACGGGTACGCGCTCAACGTCGACCTCGACCCGGCGCCGTTCACGGAGTGGATCACCGCCTGCGGCCTCGACGGGTATGCGTTCACGTCGATGGCCCGCGAGCTCGGACGACCGGTCACGGTCGACGACGTGCGCCCGGCAGCGGCGCAGGCGCTCGCCGACGTCTTCGGCGTCACGTTCACCGAGCTCGACCGGAGCCGCGCGGCCTGACGACCCGGCGCTGCGCCGGCAAGTGCGCTTTCCGGCCCCGTTCGATTGAGACAGTTCCGGCGTAGCTGTACAGCTACGCCACTTCCGGCGTAGACGTAGCTGTACAGCTACGTCACCTACGGCGCCGGCGGACGCGTCCATTTGGGACGCGGGCGCTCCTCGCGCGTCATCCGCTCCAGCCGGTCGATCAGGGCCTCGGGCTCCGTCGCGACCGCGATCGACGCCAGGTCCGACTCGCGCACGAAGCCTTCGTCCGTCGCGTGCCGCGCCAGCTCGATCAGCGGGCGCCAGTATCCCTCGGCGTCGAGCAGGCCGATCGGCTTCGCGTGGAGGCCGAGCTGCGACCACGTCAGCTGCTCGAGGAGCTCGTCCAGCGTGCCGAACCCGCCGGGGAGCGCGACGAACCCGTCCGAGAGCTCGGCCATCAGCGCCTTCCGCTCGTGGAGCGAGCCCACGACTCGCAGTTCCGTCAGTCCGCCGTGCGCGAGCTCGCGGTCGACGAGCTCCTGCGGGATCACCCCGACCACCTCGCCGCCGCCGGCGAGCGCCGCCTCGGCGACCGCGCCCATCAGGCCCACGCGCCCTCCGCCGTAGACGAGGCCGAGCCCGCGCGCCGCCAACGCCGCACCGAGGGAGCGTGCCGCGTCGGCGTACACGGGCAGCCGGCCGCTCGAGGCACCACAGAAGACGCAGACCCGGTGCACTGCGCGAGCCTAACGGCGTTCTCTACCGTGACGGGATGTTCCACTTCGACCGCGGCCGTCTCGGAGAGAAGCCCGTCCGCCCCGCGGATCCGGCCGTCCGGCGCGCGAATCTGCGACGCATCGCCCGTCTCTTCCGGCCGTACCGCGCGCGCCTCGGGGTCGTGCTCGGGCTGATCCTGTTCTCGGCCGCGCTCGGCGTCGTGCCGGCGTTCTTGCTCCGCGGCGTGCTGCAGGCGATCCAGGCCCACGAGAGCACGCGCCTCTCCCTCTTCGCCGCGGGGATGATCGCGATCGCGATCGTCACCGGCGTGCTGGGCGTCTGGCAGACGCTGCTCTCGAACCAGGTCGGCCAGCGCGTGATGCACGACCTGCGCACCGCCGTGTATCGGCATCTGCAACGGCTCTCCCTCGCGTTCTTCACGCGCACGCGAACAGGCGAGGTGCAGTCGCGGATCTCGAACGACATCGGCGGTGTGCAGGGTGTCGTGACGAGCACGGCGACCTCGATCGTCTCGAGCATCACGACGGTGCTCGCGACGATGATCGGCATGATCGCGCTGAACTGGGCGCTCTCGCTCTTCGCGTTCGCGTTGATCCCGGTGTTCGTGCTCCTGACGCGCCGTGTCGGCAACGAGCGGCGGCGGATCGCGACGTCGACACAGGAGACGCTCGCCGACATCTCGAGCCTCGTGCAGGAGTCCCTGTCGGTCTCCGGGATTCTGCTCGGAAAGACGATGGGCCGAACAACCGAGCTCGCCGATCGCTTCGAGCGCGAGTCGCGGCAACTGGCCGACCTCGAGGTGCGCCAGCGCATGGCCGGCCGTTGGGTGATGGCGACGATCCAAACGACGTTCGCGGTCATGCCGGCGGCCGTGTACTGGTTCGGCGGCCTGGCGCTCGCGCACGGCTCCCACGCCGTGTCCGTCCCGACCCTCGTCGCGTTCACGACGCTGCAGACCAGGCTGTTCTTCCCCGTCGGCTCGCTGCTCGGCGTCGGCCTCGACGTTCAGACATCGCTCGCGCTCTTCGACCGCATCTTCGAGTACCTCGACCAGCCCGTGGACATCGAGGAGCGCCCGCACGCGCGCGAGCTCTCGGGGGCCGGCGACGTGACCTTCGACCATGTCTCGTTCCGGTACGGCGACGCCGATTGGACGCTGCGCGACATCTCGTTCGTCGTGCCGGCCGGGACGAAGACGGCGCTCGTCGGAGAGACCGGAGCAGGCAAGACGACGCTTGGCTACCTCGCCGCACGCCTCTACGACGTGGACGACGGGGCGGTCTCGATCGACGGCGTCGACATCCGCGACCTCACCTTCGCCTCGCTCGCGCGCCTCGTCGGCGTCGTGTCCCAGGAGACGTATCTCTTCCACTCGAGCGTGCGCGAGAACCTGCGCTTCGCCAAGCCGGAGGCGACCGACGACGAAATCGAGGCGGCGGCCGACGCGGCGCGCATTCACGATCTGATCGCGTCCTTGCCCGAGGGCTACGACACGATCGTCGGGGAGCGCGGGTACCGCTTCTCGGGCGGCGAGAAGCAGCGCATCGCGATCGCGCGCACGATCCTCCGCAACCCGCCGATCCTCGTCCTCGACGAGGCCACGAGCTCGCTCGACACGGAGACCGAGCGCCAGGTGCAGGAGGCACTCGACCGCCTCGCGGAGGGCCGGACGACGATCGCGATCGCGCACCGGCTCTCGACGGTCTACGACGCCGACCAGATCATCGTCCTCGACGGCGGTCGCGTCGTCGAGCGCGGCACTCACGACGAGCTCGTCGCGTTCGGAGGCCGGTACGCCGAACTGGTCGACCGCACGCCGGCTCTCCCGATCTGAGCCAGACGGCTCAGCGGATCCCGGTGTCGACCGAAACGTTCACGTGGGCGTACCGGCCGCGTGGCACGACGGCGAACAACGGCCTCCAGCCGAACTGGGCATCCCGAACGCGGACGGCGTAGCGCCCGGGGGCGAGCCCGATGCGGTAAACGCCCTTCTCGTCGGCCCTGACACTCCGCGTCACGCCGCTCGCCGAGAAGAGCAGCACGGCGTGCGCGTAGGGCTTCGAGCAGGGCTGGTCGGGGCGGCAAACGGGCGTCACCGGGCCTCGGCTCACGATCCCGGTGAGCCCGCTCAGGAGCGCCGCGAGGAACGCGAGAGCCGTCACGACCGCACTGTAGCGCCCCTCTCTAGACTCCTTTGCTGTGCACGAATCGCTCCCAGTGGCCGAGCGGCCCCGGCGCCCCGAGTGGATGAAGGTGCGGGCGCCGTCGCAGAACGGCAGCTACTTCGACGTCAAGAAGCTGATCCACGGCGCGCAGCTGCACACGATCTGCGAGGAGGCACGCTGCCCCAACATCGCCGAGTGCTGGGGGCGCGGGACGGCGACCTTCCAGATCCTCGGCGAGACCTGCACGCGCGCCTGCCGATACTGCTACGTCCACTCCGGCAAGCCGAGCGAGCCCGTCGACCCGCTGGAGCCGCTCCGGCTCGCGCAGACGGCGAAGCAGATGGGCCTCAAGCACGTCGTCGTCACGTCGGTCGACCGCGACGACGTCGACGACAAGGGAGCCGGGCACTACGCGGCGACGATCCGGTCGCTCAAGGCGAAGGTGCCCGAGGCGTCGATCGAGGTGCTCACTCCCGACTTCCTCGGCGTGGAGGAGGAGGCGCTGCAGACGGTGATCGGCGCGCGCCCGGACGTCTTCAACCACAACATCGAGACCGTCCGCCGCCTGCACCGGAAGATGCGCGGCGGCAAGGCGAGCTACGACGGCGCCCTCTGGCTCCTCCGGCGCGCCAAGGAGATCGCCGACTATCGCGTGCTCACGAAGAGCGGGATCATCGTCGGCCTCGGCGAGACCAACGACGAGGTCGTCGACACGCTGCGCGACCTGCGCGCGCACGGCGTCGACGTCGTCACGATCGGCCAGTACCTGCAGCCGAGCGCGAAGCACGCCGCGATCGACCGCTGGGTGCACCCCGACGAGTTCCGCTGGTTCCGCGAGCAGGGCGAGGCGCTCGGCTTCGGCTCGGTGTTCTCGGGGCCGCTCGTCCGCTCGAGCTACCGCGCGGACGAGCAGCGCCACGCCGCCGAGACCGGGCGCGGCGCGGTCGCGTACTGACGCCTACGGGTCCTTAGGCGGCGGGCACTCCTTGGCGGGGACCGCGCCGAGGATCGCTCCCACTTTTTAGAACAGTGCCCCTTTAGGTGGTTGCGGATCCAATATTTCGCCCCTACGCTCCGGCAGCTTGGGGCGGCAAGAGGTCTATCGCTTCCTTCTGCGGATGCCGGAGGAACTTCGAGAACGACTCGTGCGCTCCGCCGGCGCGTCCGGCCGGAGCCTGAACCGCGAGATCGTTCACAGGCTCGAGCGCACGTTCGAAGAGACCGAACCGCACGTCGTGACCCGCAAGGGTGGAGGGGAGTACTCGATGCCACGGAAGTACCGGAGGCCCGCCGTCGGCGTGGGACTCGTGGCGGCGGTCGCCGTGCTGCTGGCGCTCGTTGCAGGCTCGTCGGGCGGCCACGTGGCAGCCAGGAAGAGCCCGAAGCTGTTCGGCGACCCGGATCGCGCGTCGGTCAGGAACCGGGCGACGCCCGGGCTCAGCCGTGAGGGCGCGCGCCGCATCTCCGAGCTCGCGGCCGAGCAGGCGGCGGACCGCGCGTTCCCGCTCGCGACCGTGCCCTTCGGGTTCCGGAAGAACGCGCTCGACTTCTTCACGGGGAACATCGCGCGGCGCGGCAACGACGACAACGGCCACGGCTGGCAGCTCGCCGGCCCGACCACCGGCCTCTACCCAGCGGTACTGAACCGCAGCAACGCGGACTATGCGGCCTCGGGCCGCGTGACCGCGATGGCAATCGACAGCTCGTGCACGACGAGCGGGTGCCGCCTCTGGACCGCCGCCGCGGGCGGCGGCGTCTGGCGGACCGACAACGCACTGGCGGCGCATCCCGACTGGACGTTCGTCTCCGGCGGGTTTGCGACGAACGCGATCGGCTCGCTGACCTTCGACGCGGCGAGCGGCACGCTCTACGCGGGCACCGGCGAGCCGAACTCGTCCGCCGACTCCGAGGCCGGCGTCGGCGTCTACAAGTCGAACGACGGCGGCCGGAGCTGGTCGCTCCTGCGGGGCAGTCCGGCGATCGGGAGCGGCAACGCGATCGCGTCGATCGCGGTCGACCCCAGGAATCAGAACACCCTCTACGTCGCGACGACGCTCGCAGCCCGCGGCGTCTCGGGGAACAGCGGCGGCGCGGTCCTCGACCCGAACGCTCCTGCGCCTGGTCTCTACAAGTCGAGCGACGGCGGCCGGTCGTTCACGCTCGTGCGTGACGACAGCGCGGGCCCGTGGGGCATGTCGAAGGTCGAGGTCGACCCGACCAACGGCGACGTCTACGCGGCCGCCGAGGGCGAGGGGATCTATCGCTCCAAGGACGGCGGCGCGACCTGGGAGCTCGTCTTCGCGACCGTCGACCAGACGGGCGTCGGGCGCACCGAGTTCGCGCTGACGACGAAGAACGGCCACACCCGCATCTATGTCGGGGACGGCGGCGACGAGACGGGGAACGCCACGCCCGACCACGCAAGCCCGGAGTCGACGTCCGGCGTGTATCGCGCGGACAGCATCGACACGAAGTCGGCGACCGATCTCGCCGGCGCGACCGGCACCAACCCCGGCTACGTGTCGCTGACGTCGTTCAACCGCCGCGATCCCGGCTACCTGACCTACGACTACTGCTGGGTGCAGTGCTCGTACGACAACGCCGTGGTCACCCCCGCGGGGAGCCCGGACACGGTGTACGTCCTGGGTGCGTACAACTACGACACGCCGGTGCGCAACAACGGCCGCACCGTGCTGCTCTCGACGGACGGCGGCACGCACTGGTACGACCAGACGAAGGACGTCCCCACCTCGGACGGCGTCCAGAACGGGATCCACCCCGACGAGCACGCGCTGGTCGTCAACCCGTCGAACCCGCTGCAGTTCTTCGAGGGCTCGGACGGCGGCGTCGTCCGCTCGAGCGGCCTGCTGGCCGACGGGACGGCGGACTGCGACCAGCGCGGCCTGAATCCGGCGAGCCCGAGCTATGCGGCGTGCCAGAACGCGCTCGCACAGGTCCCGACGCGGATCGACAGCCTGAACGTCGGTCTCTCGACGCTCCAGTTCGGCACCGTCTCGGTCGACCCCCGCGACCCAGCGCACCTGCAGGGCGGGACGCAGGACAACGGCACGTTCGAAGGTCGCGCAGGCGACGCCACGTGGCCGCAGACGATGTACGGGGACGGCGGCCAGTCGGGCTTCGACAGCGCGAATCCGGCGCTCCGCTTCAACAACTTCTTCCTCCAGTACACGGACTCGAACTTCCAGGGCGGAGATGCGACCGCCTGGGTCGTCACCTCGGGCCCGCTGTTCGCGTCGCAGGAGACATCGGGCTTCTACAAGCCGATGATCAACGATCCCAAGGTCGCGGGCTCCATCTATCTCGGGCTCCAGCACGTCTGGCGGACGAAGGACTGGGGCGGCAACCAGGGGGACCTGGAAGCGAACTGCTCCGAGTTCACGACGCCGGGCGACGAACCGACCTGCGGAGACTGGGTCGCGCTCGGCGATCCGAGCGGCAAGGGCGGCGACGCGACCGCCGGCGACCTGACCGGTCCCGCCTACGGGACCGACAAGCATTTCGGCAACGACTACGTCGTGCGTGTCGCCCGAGCTGCGAGCGACAGCAGCACCCTGTGGGCTGCCACCCGGCGGGGCCGCGTGTTCATCTCGACGAACGCGGACGCGGCGAACACGGGCGACGTGACCTTCACGCGCGTCGACACCGCGGCCCAGCCGCAGCGCTTCGTCAGCGGCGTCGTGATCGACCCGGCGAACCGCTACCACGCCTACGTGTCGTTCGGCGGGTACAACGCCGCGACGCCCGACCAGCCCGGTCACGTCTTCGAGGTGCTCTACAACCCGGCGACGAAGTCGGCCACGTGGACGGCGCTCGACCGCGGCAGCGGGCCGCTCGGCGACCTCCCGGTCACCGACCTCGCGCTGGACGACCAGACCGGGCGGCTCTACGCCGGGACGGACTTCGGCGTCCTCACGCAGGCCGGTCGCTCGGGCTCCTGGTCGCCGGCCGCCGCGGGCATGCCGGTTGTCGAGATCTCCGGCCTCACGCTCGACTCGCAGAACCGGGTCCTGTACGCGGCGACGCACGGCCGGGCGATCTGGTCGCTGCAGCTCCGGAAGGGAGACGGCGACAACCGCGGGGACGGGAAGAAGAAGAGCCGCTAGTCCGACTGGCACACACCACAACGAGCAGGGGCCCCGCAAGGGCCCCTTTCTCATGTGTGCTCTCTGTCAGTCGAACGGCGGGAGCGTGGTGCACGCAGCCGCGTTCGCCTTCAGCACTGCCTTGCTGCCGAGTCCGCCGACCGCGACGACCCGCCAGTCGCAGCTCTGGATCGTGACGCCCGGCCACACGACCGAGAACGTGCCGCGCGTGGTCGCGCGGGCGCCGTGGGCCTTCTTCAGGCGACCCATGGTGAATGTCACCTTGACGTACTCGAGCGGCTTGAAGCCGGATCCTTTTGCCGTCACCGGCGCCGCCCGGGAGAGCCGGAGACGCGCCGACCGCTCCTTCGCGAGGACCGGCGCGCAGACCACGAGGGCGAGCAACACGACGGCAAGCGCGCGGATCCGCATGCCGCGATTGTGGCACCGTCGCGCGCGGAAGTGGCGAAAGCCTATCCGTGTGGATGGGCCATCTTGCGATAGTCCAGCGCCTCGTCGAGGACGTCGTCGGCGACGCCCTCCTCCCGGGCGACCTCGCGCAGCGATCGTCCGGACGACGCGGCCTTCTTCACGATCTCGGTCCCCTTGTCGTAGCCGATGTACGGGTTGAGCGCCGTCGCCGCCGCCAGTGTCAGCTCGGCGTAGCGCTCGGCCTGCTCGCGGTTGGCCTCGATGCCGGCGACGCACTTCTCGTCGAGGAGGCGCGACGCGGCCGCGAGCAGCTTGATCGACTGCAGCAGATTGCGCGCCATCAGCGGGACGAACACGTTCAGCTCGAAATGCCCTTGCATGCCGCCGATCGTGATCGCGGCGTCGTTGCCGATCACCTGTGCGGCGACCTGCGTCACGACCTCCGGGATGACCGGGTTGACCTTGCCCGGCATGATCGACGAGCCCTTCTGCAGCTCGGGCAGGAAGATCTCGGCGAGGCCGGCGCGCGGGCCCGAACCGAGGAAGCGCAGGTCGTTCGCGATCTTCGTGAGGCTGACCGCGACCGTCTTGAGCGCGCCCGAGGCCTCGACGAGCCCGTCGCGGGCCGCCTGCGACTCGAACGGGTCGGCGGGCGGCGAGATCTCGAGGCCGCTGTCCTCCGCGAGCCTGGCGCGCACCCGTTCCGCGAACTCGGGATGCGTGTTCAGCCCGGTCCCGACGGCTGTTCCGCCGAGCGGGATCTTGCCGAGGCGCCCGAGCGTCGACTCGACGCGCGCGTGCCCCTCGCGCACCTGCGCTGCGTAGCCTGCGAACTCCTGGCCGAGCGTGACGGGAACCGCGTCCATCCAGTGCGTGCGTCCGGACTTCACGACGTCGGCGAACTCCCCCGCCTTTCGCTCCAGGCTCCCGGCGAGCCCGGTGAGCGCGGGCAGCAGGTCGTGCGTGAGCTCGTCGAGCGCCGCGAGATGGACGGCCGAGGGGAAGACGTCATTCGAGCTCTGCCCCATGTTCACGTCGTCGTTCGCGTGGATGCCGTCGCCGGCGACGTTCGCGATCACCTCGTTCGCGTTCATGTTCGACGAGGTGCCCGACCCCGTCTGGAAGACGTCGATCGGGAACTGCTCGTCGAGCTCGCCGTTCGCGACGCGGTCGGCGCCGGCGGCGATGCGCTGCGCCTTCTCTTCGTCCAGCAAGCCGAGCTCGGCGTTGACGCGCGCGGCTGCAGCCTTGATGCGGCCGAGCCACCGTGCAACCGGTATCGGGATCGGCTCGCCGGAGACGGGGAAGTTCGCGATCGCCTTCCGCGTCTCACCGCCCCAGAGCTCGTCCCGGGTGGGCGCCGTGTCGGTCACGGCACGGAGGTTAGCGCCGGCGACTAGCTCGCGACGCGGATACGACGATCCGACAGCTGACGATCACGAAGGCGGCGCCGCAGGCTTTCGTTCAGGTCCTCGACCAGAGCCCAGCCCACGTAGGAACAGCGTGGACATTCGTGCTCCGGCTCGTGCCTGCGCTTGCCGCAGTTGAGGCACTCGACCATTGAGCTGTAAGCCTCGTTGGGGGCCGCCGCCGGGACGACCCCCAACCGGGGGATTTGACTCAGTTCGCGACGGCCGCGACGACCGTGTCCGTGTTCCCGAATCCCGTCGTGCAGACGAGGTCGGGGTTCGGCGCCACCGCCGTCTTCGACCGGGCATACACCTGGGAGCGATACGCGCTGACGGCCGGGCAGACGGCGGCGTTGCTCGCGTCCGTCCAGGCGAGGTACGACGAGGTCGGGCCGGCGGCCAGGTCCGTGTAGTCGCCGATGAACTGCTCCTGCAGGCTGTTGTAGCCCGACGCCTCCGGGTTCGACGAGGCCGGTGAGACGCGCAGCGGGGCGGTGAACCCCCCGGGGCCTCCCTGGACGACGTAGTAGTCGTAGACCTGGACGCCGGTCTGGAAGGGATCTCCGGCCGGCGGGGCGGTCAGCGCGTCGAAGCCGGCGACGACGAGCCCCCTGGGCGAGACGTCGATCGCCGGGAAGAACACGTTGCGCCCTGGAACCTGAGCGACGGTGCCGAGGCTCGTCCAGTGCACGCCGTCGTCCGAGTACGCGCCGCGGACGGTGCCGACGCCGCCGGTGAAGTCGCACCAGACGGCGAACACGCGGGCCGACGCCGGATCCGCGGCCGGGTGGGGGTAGCAGTCGACGCGCGCGCTCATCCCGGGCACGCGGTTGAACAGGTCGACGACGTCGAACGGCGTACCGGTGAGCGGATAGTCGATCACGCCCTCGATCGGGATCGGGGCGCTGAAGGTCTTCCCGCCGTCCCGGGAGTCGACCACGACCTGCGTCGAGGGGAACTTCCCCTTCGAGTCGGCGTGGGCCGTCCAGAACGCCTCGACCGTCCCGTCGCCGGAGACGACGATCTGGCCCGTCTCCGTCTGGCCCTGCACGAGGTTGAACGCCGCGCCGCTCACCTGCAGCGCCTTCGTCCACGTGCGCCCCTCGTCACCGGAGGAGGCGACGAAGAGCTTCACGCCGCCGTTGCCGGCACACGTGTTGCAATAGTCGGCCCAGAACAGATAGAGGCGCCCGAAGAACGGGCTCGCCGCGCCCTTGTCGACCGCGATCCATTCGTGGTCGTCGAAGTCGGACTTGTTGTCCGTGCTCGTCGCGGCGACCGGGGCGCCCCAGGTCGCTCCGTCGTCGTACGAGCGGGAGACGGTCACCTGCTCGCCGGCGAAGTCCGGGAACGGATCGGCGAGCGACGCGTAGTAGACCGTGCTCCCACACGCCCAGCTGAAGGTGCGGCCGTCCGCGCAGCGGCGCGGACCGGTATCGAGCGAGGGGTCGCCTCCGGACGCGCGGCCGATCGTGTCGAACGCGGGCAGATACCCGCCGCTCCACGTCTTGCCGTTGTCGGTCGAGCGGTAGAAGGCCGAGATCGGCGCACCCGGCGTGAACGGGCAGGGGCTGGCGAGCGGGGCGGTGGTGCCCGGACAGAGGCTCAGGCTGAACTCGTCGTTGGCTCCGACGATCAGCGCGCCGGTGACCGGGTCACGCGTGATCGAAGGCTCGTTCTGCTTGTTGCGCGGGAACTGCAGGTTGTGGTCGAAATCGACGACGGCGGTGCCCGTGACGCGCGGAGCGGCCTGGGCTCCGGCCGCGCCGACGAGCGCGACCGTCGCCGCGCACGCGGCGGCAACGAATCTCTTCATGTCTCTCCTCGGTCGAATCGGTGCGGCGAGCCTACGACCGGCGACCGGTCGCGAGCAACTGCTCCCAGCCCGTCAGCTTCACGCGCGGGCGTCCGAGCGGCTCGCCGGCGGCACGCTCGGCAGCGTCGATCGCCTGCCAGCCGTCGTACGCGACGTAGGTCACGCCGCGCTCGTCCAGAAGCGCCTCGAGACTTAGTGTTGAATCAACACAAACCAGCTTGCCGGCGCGGGCATCCTCGAGCAGCAGCTCGACGGTCTCCGTCGCGTCCTTCTTGTTCGTGCCGATCACGCCCGAGGGGCCGCGCTTGATCCAGCCCGCGGCGTACGTGCGCTCGGCGCCGTCGACCCGGCCGCGGTCGTTGGGCATCGTGCCGCTGCGCTCGTCGAAGGGGACGCCCGGAAGCGGAACCCCCTTGTAGCCGACGCTGCGCAGCACGAGACCGGCCGGGACGACCTCCGTCTCGCCGGTGGGGCGCGCGACGAGCCTGCCGTCTTCCTCCACCAGCTCGTTGCGCACGATCTCGACACCCTCGACGCGATCCTCGCCGACGAGCGCGAGCGGCGAGGCAAGAAAGCGCAGGACGATGCGCCGCTCCTTCCCCTCGGGTTCGCGCGCGGCGAACTCCTGCAGCAGCTCGTAGTTGCGCCGCGCCCGCTCGCGGTCCTCCTCGAGGGCGTGCGCGCTCGCGGGATCGAGCTCGAGGTCGGCGGCGTCGACGATCACGTCCGCGCCTGCGAGCTCGCCGAGCTCCTTCAGCTCGGGCGGCGTGAACGCGGCCTGCACGGGTCCGCGCCGTCCGAGCATGAGGATCTCGCGCACCCCGGCCTCGTTGATCGCATCCGTCGCCTCCGGCGTCGTGTCGGTCGGCCCGAGCTCGTCGGGGGTGAGGGCGAGCATGCGCGCGCAGTCGATGGCGACGTTGCCATTTCCGACAACGACGACCCGTTCGCAGGAGAGGTCGAACCTCCGGTCCTGGAAGTCCGGGTGGCCGTTGTACCAGGCGACGAACTCCGTGGCCGCCCACGAGCCGGGCAGATCCTCGCCGGGGATCCCGAGGCGCCGGTCGGTCTGCGCACCGACCGTGTAGACGACGGCGTCGTACACCTCCAGCAGGTCGTCGTGCGAGACGGTCGACCCGACCTCGACGTTGCCGAAGAAGCGAAAGCCCGGCTTCGCCGCGGTCTTCTCGAACGCGCGCGAGACCGCCTTGATGTTCTCGTGGTCGGGCGCGACGCCGAGCCGGACGAGCCCCCAGGGCGTCGGGAGGCGATCGATCAGGTCGACCTCGACCTGCGGGTCCTCGCTCTTCAGCAGCGCGTCGGCGGCATAGAAACCGGCCGGCCCGGAGCCGACGACTGCGACGCGCAACGTCAGCTAGTGCGCGTGGCCGCAGCCGGAACCGCAACCCGCGGCGGAGTCGGGCGCGACGCCCTCCTCGACCTGGAAGCTGTGCCCGCAGCCACAGGCGGAAGCCACGTTCGGGT
>JABFWJ010000030.1 GCA_013362295.1 Thermoleophilia bacterium | reverse complement strand
GTCGGCATCTACGACGAGGCGCAGACGCTCTACGGGCCGGTGCCAAGACGTTCGCTATGTTCAAGCAGCTGCACGTGCAGGAGGTGCGGCTCAACCTCTACTGGGGCGGCCGCTACGGCGTCGCCAAGTCGCGTCCCGCCCGGGCGACGAATCCCGCGGATCCTGCGTACGACTGGGAGCTCTACGACCGCACGGTCAACTATGCGGCGCAGGACGGCGTGCACGTCCTTTTCTCGATCTACGGCACGCCTGCGTGGGCGAACGGCGGCCGCGGCGCGAACGTGGCGCCGACGCGTGCGACCGACCTGCGGAACTTCGCGTTCGCCGCCGCCCGCAGGTACGGCGGCCTCTACCCCGGATCGGACGGTCGCGTCCTCCCGGCCGTCCGCGACTGGCTCGCGTGGAACGAGCCCAACAACCCGCTCTTTCTCGTGCCGCAGTACCGCAAGACCACGCAGGGCTGGGCGATCCAGAGCGCGGCCGACTACGCCAAGATCTGCAACGCGGTCTACAACGGCGTGCACGCGACGCTCGCGCCGAACGAGCGCGTCGGGTGCGGCGTCACGGCGCCGCGCGGCAACAACAACCCGAACAGCGCGCGGCCGTCGGTGTCGCCGCTCGCCTTCATCCGCGCCGCCAAGAAGGCCGGGCTCAAGACGTTCGACGCGTGGGCCCATCACCCCTACTACGCCGGCCCGAGCGACCAGCCGACCACGAAGCCCGTCACGGCCAAGGGCGCACCGGCGACCGCGGTGACGCTCGGCAACATCAGCGACCTGATCCGGGAGGTCACGCGCTTCTACGGGAACAAGCGGATCTGGATCACCGAGTACGGCTACCAGACGAGCCCGCCCGACCGTCTCTTCGGCGTCTCGTGGGCGAAGCAGGCCGCGTACCTGACGCAGGCGTTCGCCCTCGCCCGCAGGAACCCGCGCATCGACATGATGCTCTGGTTCCTGCTCAAGGACGAGCCAAGCCTCGGCGGCTGGCAGTCGGGACTCCTCACCTACGGCGGGAGGCGGAAGCCCGCGTACAACGCCTTCATGCGGATGGCGGCAGCGGCAAGCCCTGCCGGCTGAGCAGCTCGCGGTAGAGCGCGTCCATGTCGTCGACGAGCCGCTCGACGCGGTAGCGCGGCACGACGAGCTCGCGCCCGCGCTCGCCCATTCGCCGCCGGCGCTCCGGATCGCGCGCGAGCGCGGCCAGCGCGTCCGCAGCCCCGCGGACGTCGCCGAGACCGACGAGGAACCCGTCCTCGCCGTCGGTCACGACGTCGGGCACGCCGCCGACGCGCGTCGCGACGACGGGCCGGGACGCGGCCAGCGCCTCGATCGCGACGACCGGCGTTCCTTCGTTCGCTGAGGGGAGAAGCAGGGCGTCGAACAGCGAGTAGTACGGCGAGACGTCGCGCTGGTAGCCGGTCCAGAGGACGTGCCTGGCGATGCCCAACTCCTTGGCCAGGCGCTCGGCCGGCTCGCGGTCGGGGCCGTCCCCGACCATGCAGAGCGTCGTGTCGATGCCTTGCTCGTGCAGCCGCTTGAAGGCTCGGAGGACGTCCGGGACGCGCTTGATCCCGGTCATGCGGCCGATCCAGCCGACGACGAACCGATCCTCCGGTACGCCGAAGAGCTTGCGGTACTCCTCACGCCGGTCGGTGCCGAGGACGCGTGACTCCAGGTCGATCCCGAGTCTGATCACGGAGAACTTCTCGTACGGCGCGACGTCGAGCTCGACGAGGTCGTCGCGCACCTCGGGTCCGACCGCGACGAGGCGTGTCGTATGCCGCGCGAGCGCGCGTTCCGTCTCGCGGAAGAACTGCGTGCGTACCGGATCGAAGTAGCCCCGAAGCACATGGCCGTGGTAGGTGTGCACGATGATCGGCGGCCGCGCCTCGCCGGCCATCAGCGCTGCAGCGCGACCCACCGCTCCGGCCTTCGCCGTGTGGGTATGCAGGATGTGCGGCCGAACCCGGCGGATCTCCTGCAGGAGCCGTTTGACCGCCAGCGGGTCGTAGAGCGGCGAGACGTCGCGATGCATGGCCGGGATCGCGAGCACCGGCACGCCCATCTTCTCGGTCACGAACGCCATCGAGTCCTCGCCGTGCGCGAGGCGGCCGGCGACGAGCGTTGTGTGGTAGCCGCGCTCGTCCAGACCCTTGGAGAGGTACGCGACGTTCAAGGCCGGGCCGCCCATGTTCAAGCGCGCGATCGCGCGGAGGATCCGGATCGGTTTAGACAAGTGTTTCGATCGTCCGGCGCAGGCCGTCCTCGAGGCCCACGGTCGGCTCCCAGCCGAGGACGTCGCGCGCGGCGGTGACGTCGGCCCACGAGTCGCGGATGTCGCCCACCCGCGGCGGCGCGAATGTCTTCTCGACGGGTTTCCCGAGCACGGACCCGATGGCGGTCGCGACGTCGTTCACGGTGACCGGTGCACTTGCGGCGACGTTGAAGATCCGTCCGCTGGCGCCGCCCGCCTCGGCTGCGCGCATCGTTCCGTCGACGACGTTCGACACGTAGGTGAAGTCGCGCCGCTGCTCCCCGTCTCCGTAGACGGTGATCGGCTCGCCCGCCGCGATCGCAGTCACAAACAGCGGGATCACGGCGGCGTACTGCGACGACGGGCTCTGGCGCGGGCCGAAGACGTTGAAATAGCGGACGACGACGGTCTCGAAGCTCTCGTAGACGCGCGAGAACGAGACGCAGTAGCGCTCGGCCGCGAGCTTGGCCACGCCGTACGGGGAGATCGGATCCGGCGGCAGGTCCTCCTTGACGGGGAGCTCACGGCGCGGCCCGTACACTGACGAGCTGGACGAGTACACGACGCGACGCACGCCTTCGTCGCGGGCCGCGAGCAGCACGTTGAGCGTGCCCTCGATGTTGACGGCGCTCGACGTCAGTGGATCCTGTACCGAGCGCGGCACCGAGCCGAGCGCGCCCAGATGGAAGACGACCTCCCTCCCGCGCACTGCGTTGTGCACGCGCTCGTACGAGCGCAGCTCGCCCTCCACCACCTCGATGTGGAGCCCCTCGAGGTTCGCGCGGTCGCCGGTCGAGAAGTTGTCGAGCACGCGCACGTCGTCTCCCCGCTCGAGCAGGCCACGCACGAGGTTCGAGCCGATGAACCCACCGCCGCCGGTGACGAGCACCCTCGTCAAGCCTTCACCGCGGTCACGTGGAGGTTTGCAAACAGCGCGCCGGGAACCGGCTCGCGCAGGATCGGGACGCGGGCGTCGAGCGCCGCAGCTCCCGTGTTGAGAGCGGCGACGAACGGCCGCGCGGCAACGGCGACGTGCGCACGTTTCGCGAGTAGGTGCAGGAAGCGCGCGACCAGCAGCGCGAGGCCGGCGGCGGTGCCTGCGCCGGGCTGCACGTCGATCGCCTGCCATTCGCCGTTCAGGTCGAAGACGCGGCGCAGGCCGGTGTGCGTCCACCGCCAGTAGTCGTTCGGGTTGGGGTGGAAGACCATCACGCCGTGGGTCGATGCGAGGACGCGGCCGCCCGGCTTCGTGACGCGGTGCAGCTCGCGCACCGCCGCAGCCGGATCGTCGACGTGCTCGAGCACCTGCGTGCACAGCACGATGTCGAAGCTGTCGTCCTCGACGGGCAACGCCTCGATCGGGCCGATCAGATCGGTGGTCGGACCGTCGACGACGTCGACGCCGACGTACTCGCCGGCAGCGGCGAAGCAGGGGTAGTACGGCGTCAGGCCGCAGCCGACGTCGAGCACGCGCTTGCCCGCCGACGTGGCGCCTTCGCGTTGCAGCCAGGCGGCGAGCGGCGCGCGCACCGACCAGCCCGTGTCGGTTCGAGAAGGCCGTCGCTGGGTCAGGCCGGGCCAGGTTCGCTCGAGCTCCGACACGCGGCCACCCTAGATGATTGATTCCTAATTCGCGTGCTCGCGGGGAGGGCATGCACCAAGCAGCGTGGTCGACTC
>JABFWJ010000145.1 GCA_013362295.1 Thermoleophilia bacterium | reverse complement strand
CGCGCACGACGCCTTCCATGCCGACGATCTGCTGCGGTCCGACCGTCACCGGCCGCCGTCGCACGGCGACCGCCTTTGCAATCGCGAACGCCCAGAAGCCGCCGAGCACGGCCGTCACCGTGACGACGAGCGGGACCGACGTGTGGTACGGCGCGGGCGCCTTGTGGAAGAGCGTGATCAGCCCGACCGCGATCGCGACCAGGCCGGACAGAGTGAGCGCGCCGTGTGTCGGGACGTGCGCGTCGATCACGAGCAGCGCGGCCCCGAGCAGCACGAGCATCAGGCCGGCCCACGACAGCGGCAGCACCGAGAAGCCGAACAGCGCACACACCATGCAGATCGCCCCGAATGCTCCCGGGATCACGACGCCCGGGTGGAAAAGCTCGAAGCCGAGGCCCGCGAGGCCCGCCAGGAACAGCAGCCCGACGATGTTCGGGTCGATGAGCGTCGAGAGGAAGCGCGTGAGGAAGCCCGGACGGACGTCGACCACTGTGGCGTCCTTCGTCGGCAGCTTGAAGTGGCGCGGGACCGTGACGCGCCCGTCGATCGTGTTCAGGAGTGCGGGCAGCGTGGGCGAGACGAGGTCGATCACGTTCATCTTCAGCGCCTCCTGCGCGTCGAGGTTCGACGCCTTGCGCACCGCCGCATCCGCCCACTTCGCGTTGCGGCCGTGCGTCTTCGCGAGGCCGCGCAGCGACGCTGCCGCGTCGTTCACCACCTTGCGGCGCAGGTCGCTGCCGATGTTCTGCCCACTGCCGTTGATCGGCGTCGAGGACCCGATGTTCGTCTGCGGCGCCATCGCGAGCACGTCGGCCGCCTCCGAGATCCAGACGCCGGCCGAGGCCGCGCGTGCCCCGTTCGGCGAGACGAACACGATGACAGGGATCCGGAGCGAGAGCTCCCGCTGGACGATCTTGCGCATCGATTCCTCGAGCCCGCCGGGCGTGTCGAGCACGATCACGGCGGCCGCGTACCCGTTGCTCTGCGCGTGGCCGAGTTCGTGGTTCAGCCAGTCCTGTGTGACCGGGTTCACGTCGGTGTCGAAATGGATCGCCAGCACCCTCGAACGCGCCGCAGCTCCGGCCGGAAGCACCAGTGCGAGCACGAACACGGCGAGGAGCAGGCGTTTCACCCTGTAAGGATTGTATGCGCAAGAGGGCTTCCGCCCTTGAGCGCGAAGCCACGGTGCGTCACCGTTACCGCGGGGTCGTCGTATGCAGAAGCTCATGCTCAGCTTCGCCGTGCTCGCGGCGCTCGCCGGCCCCGCCGTTGCCAGGGCGAGCGACGTCGCCATGCATGTGGAGGACGTGCCGATCGGCGCGCGCGCGCTCGCGGCGGCGTCGAAACCGGCGCACTTCAACATGCTCGCCCTCCACTGGGTCGGCTCCGGATCGGTCGGCTACCGCGTCCATCGCCGGCACGGAGGATGGGCGCGCTGGGTCGCTGCGGACGCCGACGTCGCGCCCGACGGTGGCACCGGACGTTGGCACGACGGCAATCTCGACTGGACCGGCGGCTCGGACGGCATTCAGTTCCGGCTGCGCGGCGAGGTGCGGCGGCTGCGCGCCTTCGAGCTCTGGTCGCGCGTCACCACGAGGGCCCTGCGCCGTCCGAGCGGCACCGGGACGCCCGTGATCGTCAGCCGTTCCGGCTGGGGCGCGAACGAGGAGATCGTGCGCGCGCGGCCGAGCTTCGCTCCCGCGCTCCGCCTCGCCGTCGTGCACCACACAGCGGGCACGAACGCGTACACGCCCGCGCAGGCCGCCGCGATCGTCCGGGGCATCGAGGCGTATCACGTGCTCGGAAACGGCTGGAACGACATCGGCTACAACTTTCTCGTCGACCGCTACGGCACGGTGTACGAGGGGCGCGGGGGCGGGACGGAGAAGAACGTGATCGGCGCCCAGTCCGAAGGCTTCAATACCGGCACCGTCGGTGTTGCTCTGATGGGCAACTTCGCGTACGCGGCTCCGACGAAGGCGCAGCGGGACGCGCTCGTCAAGCTGCTCGCCTGGCGGCTCGACGTCGCGCATGTCGACCCGCTCTCGACGGTCGTCTACACCTCGGGCGGCAACTTCAAGTTCAGATCGGGGAAGAACGTCACGCTGCGGGCGATCTCGGGCCACCGCGACACCGGGCCGAGCGAATGCCCCGGCGCCGTCGCGTACGGGCAGCTGCCCGGGATCGCCAGGCGCGTCTCCGTGACGGGGCTGCCGAAGCTCTACGGTCCGACCGTCGTCGGCGCGCTCGGCGGACCGGTGCGCTTCCAGGCGCGCCTCAGCTCGTCGCTGCCGTGGACGGTGAGCATCGTGGATCAGCTCGGCCGGCCGGTCGCGAGCGGGACCGGCAGAGGCACGGCGGTCGACTGGACATGGAGCTCGCTCGTCGCGGGCCGGGGCCTCTTCACCTGGACGATCACCGCGGCCGGCGCGCTACCGGCGACCGGCACGATCGAGATCGCGCGGCCCGGGCCCGTCCCGACGCTGTCGCTGGCGAACCTCGTCGCGGCTCCGAGCGTCGTCGCCCCGAACGCCGACGGGACCGACGACGCGATGACCGTCGGCTTCACGCTCGGCGTGGACGCGCTCGTCACCGCGCAGGTGCTCGATGCGGGCGGTGTGCCCCTGCTGACCCTGCTGAACGAGCAGCGCAGGGCCGGCGCCAACTCGTTCGGCTGGGGTGCGCACGTCCTGCCCGACGGCCGGTACCGGATCGTCGTGACGGCCCGGAGCGGCGCGAAGTCCGTGACGAAGACCGCCGATGTCGTCGTCGACCGCACACTCGCCGCGTTACAGGTCGCGCCGTCCGCACTCTCGCCGAACGGCGACGGCGTGAACGACACCGCGGCGCTGTCGTTCCAGCTGACCCAGAACGTTCCGGTCCGCCTGGACATCGTGCAGGGAGGCCTGGTCGTCGGGTCGCCCTTCCAGGGCCAGCTCGCGATCGGCCCGCACAGCCTCCTGTGGGACGGGTCGGGCTTCGGCGCGCCGCTCTTCGACGGCACCTACCTGGCGACGGTCACCGTCACGGACCAGTTGGGCGACGTGCAGCTGTCGCGACCGATCACGATCGACAACACGCCGCCGAAGCTCACGCTCGTCGACAAGTCGACCCTGCGGTTCACCCTCGACGAGCCTGCGACGGTCACCGTGCTCCTCAATCAGAAGACGCGGATCGTCGTCGGCGAGCCGAAAGGGTCGTTCCGGATTCCCTTCGCGGGAACGGTCGCCCAGCTCTCGGCGGAGGCGCAGGACCTCGCCGGGAACCTCAGTCCCGTCGTCGGCGCCTGAGCCAGTCCGCGTAGCCGCGCTCGAGCCGTTCGAGCACGTCCACGAACAGCTCGAGCCGGTCACGGTCGACCCAGCCGCTGCCCGGCCAGGCCGTGCCGCCGACGTTGATCCCGATCCCGAGCACCACCCGTCCGCTCGCCTCCGCGAGGACCCCCGCCACCTTGCGCCCGTCGACCAGCACGTCGTTCGGGTGCTTGATCTCCGCGTCCGGTCCGATCGCGTCGGCGACGGCGCGCGCGGCCACGAGCGTCAACTCCGGCCAGCCGGCGACGGGCGGCGGCGGTTCGAGCAGGACCGAGAACATGAGCCCCGAGTCCGTCCACGATCGCCCCAGACGGCCGCGGCCTTCCGTCTGGTGCTCGGCGAGCGCCACCGCGCCGTGCGCGGCGCTCCCCGGGAACATGCGCTGCGTCGTCGGCGCCTCGCGTGCGTAGTGGTACTCCCGCCCGAAGGAGCCTCGGAGGGCCGGCAGGACCACGTCGGCCGTTAGCTCCACGAGTCTAGAGTAGGCGGGCCGTGCAACCTGCCGCCCGCCGCCCCCGTCGAATCGTCCAGGACCTGCGGGCAGATGGCCCGCTCGTCTACGAGAGGCTTTCGGACCCGATCCTTGTACGCCGCGCAAAAGACGGAGACGCGCTCGCGCTGGCAGCGCT
>JABFWJ010000423.1 GCA_013362295.1 Thermoleophilia bacterium | reverse complement strand
GGTAGGAGCTCGACGGCCTCGCCGTGCAGGAGGCCGTTCGTCGCGACGAAGCTCGAGCCCTCCGCAGGTTCCCCGCCTGCGAACGTCGAGCAGCGCCCGCCCGCCTCCTCGACGAGCAGGCGCACCGCGGCGTAGTCCCAGACGTGCAACACCGAATCGCACGAGATCTCGAGTGACCCCTCGGCGACGAGGCAGTGCTGCCAGAAGTCGCCGAGGCCGCGGTTCGACCAGGCGCGCTGGACGATCGTGTGCCAGCCGGACGGCATCCGGCGCGCGGACGTCGTCGACACGGCGGCGTCCTCGAGCTTCCCGATCGCGGATACGCGGCAGCGCTCGCCGGCGGCGAACGCACCTCCGCCCCGCACCGCCCACCAGCGCCGCCCGAGAGCAGGCGCGGAGACGAGCCCGAGCTCCACTTCTCTCTCGCGCTCGAGCGCGAGCAGGGTGGCCCACACCGGCACGCCGCGCACGAAGTTCGTCGTTCCGTCTATGGGATCGACGATCCATTTCACGTCACCCCCGTCGTCGCCGAACTCCTCGCCGAGCACTCCCTCGCCGCGCCCCGATGCACCAATCGCCTCGCGAATCACCTCCTCGGCGCGCCGGTCCGCCTCGGAGACCGGCGACAGGTCGGGCTTCGTGTCCACGTGCAGGTCGAGCGCGCGAAAACGCGCCGTCGTGACGGCGTCCGCAGCATCCGCGAGCGCGTGCGCGAAACGCAGGTCGTCGTTCACACACCGAGGCTACCTCGACGTTTCGTAAGCTCGCGGCGGCCACAGGGTCATCCATCCCGAGAAGAAAGGTCGTGACATGGCTTTGCATCTCGACGGCCGCGCCGTCGCCCGCCGCCTACTGCTCGCGACCGCGCTCGTGGCAAGCGCGCTCGCGATCAACGGTGCCACCGCGAGGGCGGCCGCCGACGTTCCGGACTTCGGCCCGAACGTCAAGATCTTCGACCCGAGTATGTCGACGAGCGCCGTCAGGGCGGCGCTCGACACGATCGCGAGCCGGCAGGTCTCGAACCAGTTCGGGACCGAGCGCGACGCGGTGCTCTTCATGCCCGGTACCTACGGCTCCGCCGCCGATCCGCTGAACGTTCAGGTCGGGTACTACACCGAGATCGCCGGGCTCGGCGGCTCGCCGAACGACGTCAGCGTGAACGGAACGATCGATTCCTACAACCAGTGCTTCGCCGACGGCTGCACCGCGCTCGTCAACTTCTGGCGCTCGGTCTCGAACCTGACGATCAACGTCGCCGGCAAGTCCGGCTGCAGATTCGGCGAGTTCTGGGCAACGTCTCAGGCCGCGCCGATGCGCCGCGTCCACGTGAACGGCTTCGCGACGCTGATGGACTTCTGCTCCGGGCCCGCCTTCGCAAGCGGCGGCTTCATCGCGGACTCGCAGTTCACCGGCAGCACGATCGTCAACGGGTCGCAGCAGCAGTACCTCGTCCGCAACAGCGACCTCGACGGCTGGACGAACGGGGTCTGGAACCAGGTGTTCGCGGGGGTGAAGGGCGCGCCGCCGCAGACATTCCCGCGGAACGACCCGGGGCCGTACACGGTGCTCGCCCAGAACCCCGCGTCGCGTGAGCGGCCGTTCCTCTACGTCGACGCGAACGAGCACTTCAACGTGTTCGTCCCGGATGCCGCGTTCGACACGGCCGGCACGACCTGGGCCGACGGCCGCACGGCCGGACAGTCCCTTCCGATCCAGAGCTTCTTCATCGCGAAGCCGAGCGACAGCGTCCAGGCGATCAACAACGCGCTGTCGCGGGGCCAGAACCTGATCTTCACGCCCGGCGTGTACGACATCGACAAGACGATCACGGTGAAGCGCGCGGACACGGTCGTGCTCGGGCTCGGGATGGCGACGCTCACGGCGCAGGACGGCGTTGTCCCGATGACCGTCGCCGACCTCAAGGGCGTCGACATCGCAGGCCTGATCTTCGACGCGGGCCCGGAGACGTCACCGGCGCTCCTCGAGTTCGGCGACGACCACGGCCGGAACCTGCACGGTGACGCGGCCGATCCAGGTGCCCTGCAGGACGTCTTCTTCCGCATCGGGGGGCCGCACGCCGGCAGCGCGGTCACGAGCCTCGTTGTCGGACAAGACAACACGATCCTCGACGACATCTGGGCCTGGCGGGCAGACCACGGGAACGGCGTCGGCTGGACGGTCAACACGGCGGATACCGGCGTCGTCGTGAACGGCGACAACGTCGCCGCGACCGGTCTCTTCGTGGAGCACTTCCAGAAGAACGAGGTCGTCTGGACCGGCGAGAACGGCAAGACGATCATGTTCCAGAACGAGATGCCCTACGACCCGCCGGACCAGGCCGCGTGGCAGCACGACGGCCTCCTCGGGTGGGCGGCGTACAAGGTCGCCGACGGGGTGCAGACCCACGAGGGCTGGGGTCTCGGCAGCTACTGCTTCCTGAACGTGGATCCGACGATCCACGTGACCCACGCCTTCGAGGTACCCGTGACGCCGGGGGTGAAGCTGCACGACATTCTCTCGTTGTCGATCACGAACCACGGGACGATCGACCACGTCGTGAACGACACCGGCGCGGCGACGAACGCGAACACGGTGCCGGTCGACGTCGTCTCGTATCCGTAGCCGCCTGCGTCGTGGATCGGGGCCCGCGCGGCCCGGGCCCCGATCCACTGCTGCGAATTCGTCGGGCATGGTAAGCCGATGCGCGAGGTCCCCGACCGTTCCCCGGCCGACGTTGCCTGCGAGCTCGCCCGACGCCGCTTCTGGCGCGACGAGCACGAGCGGTTGATCGGCAGCCCGCCCGACTGGCCGGGTGCGGCGCTTCCGCTCGATCTCGACGAGGCTCTTGCGCATGCGCTGGTCCTCGTCCTCAGCCAGCTGCCCGCGGCTTCCCGCCGGCCGTTCGCGGAGGCATTCTACGACGCGCGGCTCGGCCCGCCCTCTGCGCGGCCGCGCGACCGGCGCACGCAGGTCGCGCGGGCGGCCTCGATCGTCCTCGAGGTGTTCGACCTGATCGAGAACCCGCTTGTGCACGACGACCGCGTGCTCGACCTCCTGCAGGGCGCAGCCCAGGGAGACGATCTAACCGCGACGCCGGCGGCAGCGCTCGAGCATCTCCGGCGGGTGATCGCGCGGATCCGCCTCGATGTCGACTACGGGGATCCGGCGAACGCCGAGGGGGCCGCCGCGCTCGCGCTGGCGGAAGTCCTCGATCCGTCCAGCGATGTCGTCGATGTGAAGGAGGTGCTGGCCCGGTCGGCCTGGGCCGCCGTCGCGTCCTGGGAGCCGGCGCGCGTGCTGGCGTTCCTGCTCGCGGTCGATCGCCTCTGACGGGGGATTGCGCCGGCCGACGCCCTCTCTACCATCGCAAGTGCGGCGATGGTCAGGCTGGACGTACGCGGTCAGGTGATCACTCTTCGGCGGGAAGACGCCGAGCGTCTGCGTGCGGCCGCCGCCGCGGCGAGTGCGCTGTCGTCCCGGCGCCGCGACCTCGCGCTCGTCCTCGACTGGGCCCTCTCGAGTCCGCGCGTCGTCGCCCTGCGGCGGTCGGAAGCGCGCGAGCTGGCGCAGTTGCTCGCCGAGGACGCGTCCCTCGCCCACCTCGGCGAGGCCCTCGGCGGAAGCGTCCGCCGGCCGGCGGCGTAGAGCGCACCGCGCCTGCGACCGGGCCGTGCCCGGTTCAGCTGTTAGCCTCGTGGCGGGGGAAGCCAAACGATCAAGGGAGGTCAGATGGCCGACGTGTCCGCCCGCACGCCCGTCTTCTCGCGCGGCAGCACCGTCCTCGACTACTGGCTCGTCCACGCAGAGGGTCTGACCGTCCAACCGCTCGGCGCGCGCGTGGAGGAGGTCGTCGTCACGGCACCCGTCGGCCGTGCTGAGGCACTTATCGTCCGCTCGCCGATGACGCGCCGCCGCAAGGCGATCCCCGCGGAGGCGATCGCCGCCGTCGAACCGTC
>JABFWJ010000468.1 GCA_013362295.1 Thermoleophilia bacterium | reverse complement strand
CCACCTGCTCGCCGTCGCGACCTGGCTCGGCGGACTGCTCTGGATCGTGACGGCCGAGCGGCACGGTGACCGCTACCTGCAGGGGACGCGGCGCGTCTCGTCGCTGTCGCTTCTCGCGGTCCTCACGGTCCTCGCGACGGGGATCGCGCAGAGCGCGATCTTCCTCCCGAGCGTGACCGCACTGTACGACTCGAGCTACGGACAGCTGCTGCTGCTGAAGGTGGCCGGGCTCTTCGTGCTCGTGCTCTTCGGCGCGTTCCACAGGCGGATCGTGCCGCGGATGGACACGACGATGGCGCGGCGACGGCTGCGGCGGTCGGTGCGCGCGGAGATCGCGGTGATGCTCGTCGTCAGCGCGCTCGGCGGGCTCCTCGCGACGATCGCCCTGCCGAAGCGTTAGGCAGGACGGTCAGTCCTTGTACGGGTCGAACTCGTCGGCGCCCGCCATGACGACGACGAGCGGGCGCAGGCGGTGGAGCACTTCGACGGTGCCCTCCTGCGCCGCGAGCACCTCGGGCAGCCGGCGGTAGACGTGCGGGCTCTCGTCGAGCCCACCGCCGCGCAGGATCACGCCCTTCTCGCCGATCCATTCCTGCATCATCTCCGGCGTGAGGCGGCCCGGAGAGATGACCTTGCCCGTGCGGCGATTGCGCTTCCCCGCCGCCTGCGTGCGCGACATGACGCGGCCGGCGCCATGCACGGTCGAGTAGAGCGCGTCGCGCTGCGTCGACACGAGCTCGGGGCTCGCGCGATCGGGGGTCACCCCCTGCACGATGACGGCGTCGTCGCCCATCGAGCCGCCGATGAAGCCCTTCTGACCCGGGAAGGCGGGCGTCGCGCCCTTGCGGACGACGATCACCTCCTCGCCGCCATGCGTCTCGCGCCACGCGAAGTTGTGATGGTTGTGGACGAGCTCGAGCTCGCGCGCATCGAGCAGCTCGACGACCTTGCGCGCGACCCACTCGCGCCCGGCGTAGGCGTAGCGTCCGGCGAGGTTCATCAGGTGCCAGTAGTCGTGGCCGATGGGCTGCGCCACGTTCAGCAACACCTCGCGCTCCGGCACGCGCTCTCCCCAGGCCTTGCCCTGTCCCATCGCAAGAAAAGCGGACGCGATGGTGTGACCGAAGCCGCGGCTGCCGAAGTGCACGCCGACCCAGAGCGTACCATCCTCGTCGGCGAAGACGTCGACGTAATGATTGCCGCTGCCGACGGTGCCGAGCTGCTGGCGCGCCTTCACGAGGAGACCGCGCCGCTCCTTCGCGGGGACCGCGTCCCACGCGGGATCGGCGAACAGCGGATCGTCGACCGGCGCGTCGTCGGCCTGGTTGCGGCGGCCGACGCCGAAGCTCACCGTGCGCGCGACGTCGTCGGCGAGCTGCGTGAGCACCTTCTTCACGCGCTCGGGCGAGTCACCGAGGTCGGCGAGCGTCCTGCCGGTGCGGATCGCCGCGTTGCCGCAGGCGATGTCGAAGCCGACGCCGACGACGGAAACCTCGTCGCGGTACGCGGCGACGCCGCCGATCGGCATCACGTAGCCCACGTGTCCATCCGCCATGAGCGCCGCGTCGACCGCGCGCTCCCTGACGTCGGAGAACTGCTTGATGGTTCCTTCGTCGTGCTGTCCGAAGATCTTCATGCGTGGTCGCCGAGGGTCGGGCGGCTCGCGCTCAGACCATCGCCGCGGAGCCGATCTCGGGGTGCTCTCGCATGAATCGGACGAGGACGGGAGCGTAGCTCCGGAAGGAGGGACAGACGATGCCGCTGCCGGCGAGCGCCCCGCTCGCGTCGACGGTGTCGTAGCGGGTCGGATGGACGAAGTAATCCACCGCGCTCGAGGGAATCCGCATCAGCTCGTAGACGCCCGGGATGCGATCGATGGTCCACTTCGCGACGCCGAGCGGAAGCGGGATGCGGACGACGCGCCGGTCCACCGATTCGGCCAGGGTGTCGAGAATCTCGCGCACGGTCAGTGGACGAGGATCCGCAAGAGCGAAGGTCGCGCCGAGCGACCGCGGATGCGCGCTGAGGTAGTCGATCGCTTCGATCACGAAGTCGCGCGGGACGACGTTGAACTCGGTGACCCCCGGATCGCCGACGACGGGCATCATCGCGACCCGCGGCTGGCGCAGGAGCCACTGCATGGCGAAGTAGGGGCCGTCGTACTTCTGCGTCGCGCCGGTGATGCTGTCGCCGACGACGATCGACGGCCGATACACCGTGGCGGGCAGACCCGCGCGCATCGCCCGACGCACGGCGACTTCGGCGAGGTACTTCGTCTCCTCGTAGTGGTTGTTGAAGGTCTGCCCGACGTCGAGGTCCGTCTCGCGGAAGACGCCGCGATGCCGACCGCTGACGTAGCAGGTGCTCACGTAGTGCAGGCGCTCGAGCCGCGGCGACTGCGCGGCGAGGTGGAGCACGCGCTCCGTCCCCGCGACGTTCACGCGCATCGCGACGTCGCGCGGCACCGAGAGATCGTAGACGGCCGCGAGGTGGTAGATCGACGTGAGGCTCCCGCGCAGCGACTCGGCGTCGCGGATGCCGAGGTTCGGCTGGACGATGTCGCCCTCGAGGAGGTCGGTGCGGCCGGCGATGGTCGGGTCGGCGGCCTCGATGCGCGTCAGGCGCTCGCGCGCGAGCGTCATGTAGCGACGCTGCACGACGCAGAGCGCGCGCGATCCCCGCTCGCGGCGAAGCACGCGCGGAAGCAGCTCGCTGCCGAGGAACCCCGGGAATCCGGTGAAGAGAATCGTTCGCATGGGGCGCCGCCGGTCAGCGCAGTCCCGGGATGCGGCCGAGCAGCCGCACGACACGGGACATGAGCTTCTCGTACATGGGCTCGGGGAGGAAGGGCGGCGGCGCGAGCGGCATGAAGCGCTGCGTCGCGATGGTCTGCGCCTCGGTGTACTTGAGCACTCCCTCCTCGCCGTGACGCCGGCCGACACCTGATTCCTTCATGCCGCCGATCGGCGAGCCGGTCGCGGTCCAGGTCGCAGCGTACGCTTCATTGACGGTCACCGATCCGGCGCGGATGCGGCCGGCCACGCGCAGTGCGTTGCGATTGCTGCGCGACCAGACGCTCGCGTTCAGGCCGTAGCGCGTGTCGTTCGCGGCGTCGATGGCGTCCTCGACGTCGTCATACCGATAGACCGACACGACGGGGCCGAAGGTCTCTTCGGCGAAGGCGAGCATCCCGGGCTTCACTCCCTCGAGCACGGTGGGCTCGTAGAAGAAGGGCCCGAGGTCGGGACGCGCCCTCCCGCCGACGAGCACGCGGGCGCCCTTCGCGACGGCGTCGTCGACGTGCGTCTGCACCGTGTCGAGCTGGCGTCGCGTGGTGAGCGTGCCGACGTCGGTCGAAAAGTCGAGCGCGGCACCGATGCGAAGGCTGCGCGTCCGCTCGACGAACGCGCGCACGAAGCGGTCGTACGACGCGCCCGGCAGGTAGAGCCGCTCGATGGACACGCAGACCTGTCCGGCGCCGGTGAAGCAGCCGCGGACAGCGCCATCGACGGCGGCGTCGAGGTCTGCGTCGGGGAGCACGATCATCGGGTTCTTTCCGCCCAGCTCGAGCGAGTAGCCCACCAATCGCTCGGCGGCCTGACGGGCGATGATCTTTCCGGTTCTGGTGCTGCCGGTGAACATGACGAAGTCCACGGTGCCGACGAGCGAGGGGCCGAGCTCCGCACCGTCACCGGTGACGACGATGAGAACGTCGCGCGGAATGCCGCACTCGTAGAGCAGCTCCGCGGCCCAGAGCGCGCTGAAGGAGCTCTGCACGTCGGGACGGAGGACGACCGTGTTGCCGGCGAGGAGGGCGGCCAAGGCGTCGGTGATCGAGAGGATGAGCGGAAAGTTCCACGGCGCGATCACCCCGACGACGCCCACCGGGTGACGGATCTCGACGGTCGTCGTGAGCAGAGGCAAGGCACCGCGACGCCGGCGCGGTCGGAGATAGCGCGGGCCGTGTGCGGCGT
>JABFWJ010000148.1 GCA_013362295.1 Thermoleophilia bacterium | reverse complement strand
GTTCGCGCGCGAGATCTACCCGATCCTCACCCCGCTCGCGGTGGGACCGGGCCAGCCGTTTCCGTACATCTCCGGGCTCTCGCTGAGCCTGGGAGTCGTCGTCCGCGAGCCGGAATCGAGTGAGGAGCGCTTCGCACGCGTGAAGGTGCCCGAGGGCCTGAACCGGTTCGTGAGCGTCGGCTCACGCGGGCTGATGCTGCCGCTCGAGGAGGTGATCGAGCACTTCCTGCCGTGGCTGTTCCCGGAGATGGAGGTGGTCGAGCGCGTCGCGTTCCGGCTCACCCGCGACGGCGACACCGAGATCTCCGACGATGCCGACGACCTGCTCGAGGCGGTCGAGTCCGAGCTCGCCAAGCGGCGCTTCGGCGCCGTCGTGCGCCTCGAAGTGTCGAACTCGATCTCCGACACCATGCTCGCACGGCTCGACGAGCGGCTCGGGGTGCACCGGGACGGCATCTACCGCGTCCGCGGCCTGCTCGACCTGGCGGACGCAGGACAGCTCGCCTCGCTCGACCGTCCGGACCTCAAGTACGAACCGTGGGTTCCCTACACGCAGCGTCGCCTTGCGGCGCCCGCCGACGACGACCTGTTCTCGGAGATCGCGCACCGCAACCTCGTCGTCCAGCACCCGTACGACTCGTTCACGACGAGCGTCGAGGCGTTCGTGCGCGCTGCGTCGCGGGACGATCGCGTCGCGACGCTGAAGACCACGGTCTACCGCACGAGCCACGACTCGGCGATCGCACCCGCACTGATGGTCGCCGCCGAGAACGGCAAGCAGAGCGTCTGCGTCGTCGAGCTGAAGGCGCGCTTCGACGAGCGGCGCAACATCGAATGGGCGCGCTCGCTCGAGCAGTCGGGTGTCCACGTGGTCTACGGCTTCCCCGATCTGAAGATCCACGCGAAGACGACACTCGTCGTGCGCCGCGAGGGCGCCGACATGAAGCGCTACGTCCACATCGGGACCGGCAACTACCACGCCACGACCGCCCGCATCTATGAGGACGTCGGGCTCTTCACGGCCGACCCGGAGATCACGGCGGACGTCGCGGACCTCTTCAACTTCGTCACCGGCTTCGGACGACCGCAGCAGTTTCGCAAGATCCTCGTCGCGCCGTTCAATCTCCGCAAACGGCTGATCGAGCACATCCGCGATGTTGCGTCGGCCGCGGAAGCGGGCAAAAACGCCCGCATCCGGATCAAGGTCAACAACCTGACCGACCCCGACATCGTCGAGGAGCTCTACAGCGCGTCGCAGGCCGGCGTGCGGATCGAGATCATCGTCCGCGCGGTCTGCACCCTCGTGCCCGGCGTCGAGGGCCTGAGCGAGAACATCAGCGTGCGCTCGGTGCTCGGACGCTTCCTGGAGCACAGCCGGCTCTTCTGCTTCGAGGCGGGTGACGAGAAGACGTACCTGCTCGGCAGCGCGGACCTGATGCCGCGGAATCTCGACCACCGGATCGAGGTCGTCGTCCCGATCGAGGACGTGTATGTCCGCAACGAGCTGGAGTCGATCTTCAAGGCGCTGCTCGCCGACAACGCTCAGGCATGGAAGCTGCACGCCGACGGCAGCTGGCGTCGGTCGGCGCCGAAGAAGGGCGAGCGGCGGCGCGTCGCCCAGACCCTCTTCATGCGTCGCCGCGAGCGCGCGCGCCGGCTGGCGCGGCCGCGCTCGTGAGCACCGTCATGTGGGGTCGTCACCATGCGGGCATGCCGGTCGGGGTCATCGACGTCGGGTCGAACACCGTGCGCGTGCTCGTCGTCCGCGACGGGCGCGAGATCTTCTCGCGGCGCAAGATGCTGCGCCTCGGCGCGTCCGTCGAGAAGTTCGGCCGCATCCCGGACGAGAAGCTGCACGAGACGCGGGATGTCGTGCGCGAGTTCGCCGAGGCGGCGCGGTCGGCCGGAGCGCACCCCGTGGAGGTCCTGATCACGAGCCCCGGCCGGCAGGCCGAGAACGGCGCCGACCTGCTCGCCGCCCTATCGCGGGCGGGGGACTGCGACGCCAGGATCCTCAGCGCCGTCGAGGAAGGCCTGCTCGCCTTCAAGGGAGCGCTGACCGCTGTCTCTCCGCCGGCCCGCCGCCTCGTCGCGGTCGTCGACGTCGGCGGCGGGTCGGCCCAGGTCGTTGTCGGGACCCGGCGCGGCGGCGCCGGGTGGGCGCGGTCGATCGACATCGGCTCGCAACGCCTGACGAGCCGTCTGCTCCAGGACGACCCGCCCGGGCCCGCCGCAGTCACGGCGGCGCAGGCCGAGGTCGAGCGCTACCTCGACGAACTCGATGTTCCCGCGCCACGCACGGCATTGACGGTCGGCGGCAGCGCCCGCGCCCTCAAGCGGCTCGCCGGGAGCCGGCTCGACGGACCCGCGCTCGAGGCGTTGATCGAGCTCCTCGGCACGACGCCGTCGGCGGAGCTCGTCGAGGAGCACGACGTCGATCCCGATCGCGTCCGAACGATGGCGGCGGGCGCGATCATCCTCGCCGGCATCCAGCGCCGTCTCGACGTGCCGCTGAAGGTCGTGCGTGCAGGGCTGCGCGAGGGCGCGCTGCTCGAGCTGGCGGCCAAGCGCGCGGCGGCCTGAGCTCACGGCGCCGGCACCGCCGTGCGATTCGTGGGCACGATCTGCGCCTGGAACGCGAACACGTCGCGGCTCTGCGGGTCGACGAGCGCCTTCACCCAGTGCACGTCGTTGTTGCCGTTGCCCTGGTTGTCGCCGAACGTCTCGACCCGCGTGAAGTTCTCGAGCCTCCGTCCCTGCGCATCGAGAAACGGCTTGTCGACGCGGAAGTAGTGCGAGTCCCCGTGCACGTACACGACCGGCTTCTCGAAGGCGATCACCTCGTCGCGCAGCGCCGACAGGAAGTCGTGGAAGCCGTCGGGCTGCCCGTCGGTCTCGGCGAGCGTCCTCGGATTCCGCACCGGCGCGCGGGTCGCATCCGCTGCGTCGAACCCGGGATCCGCCTGCCCGATGAGCATGACGGCGACCGACCCAGACGCCTTCGCGGCGGCGAACGTCTGCTGCACCCACGCGATGTCGGCCGCGTTGCGCGCCGCGTACTCGGCCGGGTCGGGCGCGGTGTCACACAGGTTGTTGCACGAGCCCTGGATGTTCACCGTTGCGTATGTCACTCCCCGCAGGCTCCAGCGGCGGTTCTCCACGCACTGTGTCGGACCGTCGACGCCGAGGCAGCTCGGCGTCGTCTGCACCTGTTGCCTGATCGGCTCGCGGCCGAGTGAGAACGGGGTGCCGAAGAACACCTGGCGCTCGTGGTCGAGGCGCTCGAGTGAGTTGAACCCGCCGTTCGACGGCCGGTCGCAGTCGGTCCAGTCGTTGTCACCGGGCGTGACCATCGCCGCTTCGTCGAGCGAGTTGAAATACCCGAGCCCTTGTGTGTACAGGGCGTCGGTGCACGTGGTCGGCGTGATCGATCCGGGTGTGCCGTTGCCTGCCTTGAGATCGCCGTCGTGCACGGTGAACTCGAGCTTCGAGTCGTTCATGTCGGCAATGAGGTTCGGAACGCCGCTCGTCGCCTGGAGATCGCTGTACGGCAGATCGCCCCAGAGACCGATCGCATACTCGAACGACTTGTCGTTCCCGTCGCCGTGGCCTCCCAGCGCGAGCCCCGCAGCGAGCGCCGCGGCCAGTACCGCCGCGAGCAACGGCCAGAGCAGCTTCCGCGTCATCTGAGTCTCCCCTCGTCGGTTTCGAGCGAACCTAGGGTTCGCGCGCAGTCACGTGGGAGGACGGCGCGTGTCGAAGCTGTGACGAAGCGGTGGCGGCCCGGTCAGGCCGAGCCGCGCACGTCGAGCGCAGGCCCGAGCACGAGCGCGTCGCCCTTCTTCCACTTGGGCGGGTCGGGAACCGCGCGCTCGAGGCCGCCGTGGCCGCAGACGACCACGTCGCGTCCGGCGAGCGAGCGGAGCAGCGCCGCTCCCGCGGTCCCCTGCCGGTCCTCGCCGAGCTCCGGCCGG
>JABFWJ010000221.1 GCA_013362295.1 Thermoleophilia bacterium | reverse complement strand
GGCCGGCACCGTCCACGGCAACACGTACGTCAACCCGAAGGGCTACGAGGTCGACCTCTCGAGCGCGATCGCGAAGGGCCTCGGGCTGAAGCCGGCGTTCGTCTTCTCGCCGTGGGCCAAGCTGTTCGCACCCGGCCACAAGAACTTCGACATCTCGTTCCAGGAGGCGACGATCACGCCGCAACGCGCGAAGACCGTCGACTTCACGCACGCGTACTTCAACGCGAACCAGGGCGTGCTGATGTCGAAGAAGGCAGCCACTCCGAAGTCGATCTCCGACCTGAAGAAGCTGCAGACCTGCGCGCAGACCGACACGACCGGCCTCACGTGGATCCAGCAGAAGCTGCACCCGACGAAGAAGGAGCTCATCTACCAGTCGACCGCAGCGGCATTCCTCGCCGTCCAGGTCGGCCGGTGCGACGCGCTCGTGCTCGACACGCCGATCATCGCGTCCGAGAAGAAGGCCCATCCGAAGGCGTACGGCCCCGTCGGCGGTCAGATCATCACGAACGAGAAGTACGGCGCGGTGCTGCCGAAGTCGTCGAAGCTGACCGCGTCCGTGAACGCGCAGATCGACAAGCTGTGGAAGAACGGCACGATCGGCAAGCTGCAGAAGAAGTGGTTCAACGTGAACTTCTCGGAGATCGCCGTCCTCAAGTAGTCCACCGACGATGCACGAGGTTCTGCAGAAGTTCTTCTCGCCGCACGCGTTCCGGGTCTCGCTGCCCGACGTCTGGACGGGATTCCAGCTGAACCTCAAGCTGATGGTGATCGCCGAGGTGCTCGTGCTCGTGCTGGCACTCGCGATCGCCGTCGTGCGTGGATTGCCGGGGCGCGGAGCGACACCGCTCCGCGCCCTGGCGATCGTCTACACCGACGTCTTCCGCGGCACGCCGCTGATCCTCGTCGCGTTCCTCGTCGGCTTCGGCCTCCCCGGCCTGAACATCAAGGGTCTCAGCACGCTCTCGAACTTCACGTACGGCGTGATCGCGTTGACGCTCGTCTACACGGCGTACGTGACCGAGGTGTACCGCGCGGGGATCGAGTCGGTGCATCCGTCGCAGCGCATGGCAGCGCGTTCGCTCGGACTGTCGTACTGGCAGGCGATGCGCTACGTGGTGATCCCGCAGGCGGTCCGCCGCGTCATCCCGCCGCTGCTCAACGACTTCGTGGGCCTGCAGAAGGACACCGCGCTCGTGACGGTGATCGGCGTCGCGGAGTCGGTTCAGCAGGCGCAGCAGTTCTCGCAGAACAACTTCAACTTCACGTCGTACGTCGTTGCAGCCGTGTTCTTCATCCTGCTGACGATCCCGCTGGCGCGCTTCACCGATCATCTGATCCGGATCCGCGAGCGCCGCGAGCGCGCGCAACTGACTTGAGCTTCGTCTCCCTGCGCAACGTCACGAAGGCGTTCGGCGACAACGTCGTGCTGCGCGACGTCGACCTGCAGGTCGACGAGCACAACGTCGTCTGCCTGATCGGGGCGTCGGGCTCGGGCAAGTCGACGCTCCTGCGCTGCCTCAACCTGCTCGAGGTCGTCGACCGCGGCGAGATCGAGGTCGACGGGCAGACGATCACGAACGGCCAGGTCGACGTAAACGCGCTCCGCCGGAAGATCGGGATCGTCTTCCAGGCCTACAACCTCTTCCCGCACATGACGGTCATCGACAACGTCACGCTGGCCCCGACCAAGGTGCGCCGCGTGAGCAAGGCGGACGCCCGCGACCGCGCGAAGGATTTGCTCGAGCGGATCGGGCTGGCGGAGAAGGCAGACGAGTTTCCCGACCGGCTCTCGGGCGGCCAGCAGCAGCGCGTGGCGATCGCGCGCGCGCTGGCGATGGAGCCGAAGCTGATGCTGCTCGACGAGATCACGAGCGCCCTCGACCCGCAGCTCGTGGCCGAGGTGCTGACGCTCGTCCGCGAACTGGCGGAGACCGGGATGACGATGATCATCGCGACTCACGAGATGTCCTTCGCGCGCGAGGTCGCGAACAAGGTCTGCTTCCTCGACGAGGGCGTGATCTCGGAGGAAGGGCCGCCCGAGCAGATCTTCAGCGCGCCGCAACAGCCGCGGACCCGCGAGTTCCTGGCGCGTGTCCTCGCAGCGGGGCGGTTGTGAGGAGCCTCGTGCCGCGCGCGAAGGCGCCGCTCGCACTGGCCGGCTTCCTCGCCCTCCCGCTCTTCTTCGCCGCGCTGATGGCGGCGTCGCTGGCGATCGAGAAGCCGCGCGTCGTCGAGTGGTCCAGGCCGCACGGCCGGATTGCGCGCATCTACCACGATGCCTCCGGGTCGCTCGAGGTGAAGATCTGGCTGCTCGCGCTGGTCGTCGCGCTCTTCCTCGTCGCGGCCGGCTGGCTCGCGTCGTTCGTTCGCTACGGCGTCTACGTCACGTGCGTCGCCGCGGTCGTCGAGGCTCTCGCGCTGACCGTCCGGCTCGATCGCTGGGAGGGGCATCACACTTCGCGCTTCCCGCAGGGCGAGGACCTGCTCTCCGACGACAAGCCCGGCAGCCTCGTCAATCGCGGCCAGTGGGAGCACGAGGCGGCGAGGACGGCGCACAGCCTCGTCAACTACACGATCGCGCTGGCGCTGATCGCGACCGCGATCGTCGTCGTGCTCGCGGTACGGCGCAAGCGCGGCCCGCTTCCCGTCCCGCCCCCTGCGCCCCCTCAGACCGGCGGGGCGCCGACGACCTCCGGCCTCTAGAGCTTCACGCGGAGCGTCTCGCCGTCGAGCTCGAGCGAGCCCCCGAGCGCCTCGATCACGAGGCGGGCGACGAGCGAGCCCAGGTCGCGGACCGACTTGCCGGTCACGACCGGGGCCGCGGCCTCCGTGACGGGCGACAACTCGAGCGTCCGGCCGTCGACGCGCCAGGTGACCGGCTCGGCCGGGCCGTGGCGCGAGGCGGCGATCGCGAGCGACTGCAGGCCTCGAGCGACCGACTCGGCCTCCGTCTCGACCAGCTCGCCGGCTCCCTCGGTGCGGATGCGCTCGTCCTCCGACCGCGCCAGCTCGAGGGTGTCGACCTCACGCAGCGCCGGCTCCCAGCGCTCGCCTTCGATCCGGGCGGCGACCCCGAGCTCGTCGAGCAGCGCGGTCATCTGCTCCGAGGCCTCCTCGATCATCCCGAGGAAGCGCATCGTGCGCTCGTCGAGCTCGCCGGCCCGCGTCAGCGTCCTGGCGAAGCCGTAGACGGTCGCGAGCGGCGTGCGCAGGTCGTGGCACGCGAGCGAGACAACACGGGGGAAGCTGTTCTCCGGCACCGCTGGCGCTAGGTTGTACCTCATGGCGGAGACGCCCAACGTGCCCATCGTCGATCTGCAGGCCTCCGCGCCCGAGATCCAGCTCGGTCTGACGCGCGCCGGCGTGACCGGCGTGCAGAAGGCGATCCGCATCCGCTACGAGGGACACGAGAAGACGTTCGCCGCCGAGATCTCGTGCACGGTCGACCTGGATCCGGGCCAGAAAGGCGTGCACATGTCACGCTTTCCCGAGCTGTTCGGGGAAGCGATCGACGCCGTCGTGATCGGCGAGGCGTTCCTCGTCGAGACGCTCGCCGAGCACATCGCACGCCACATCGTCGACCGCCAGGACGCGCTGCGCGCCGAGGTGCGGATCGAGGCGCAGTATCCGCTCGCGCGCCGGACGCCCGTCACGGGCCTGCCGACGCAGGAGATCGCCACGCTGATCGGCATCGCGGCCGCCTCGCCGCGCGGCGTGCGCCGCGTCGTCGGCGTCGAGGCCTGGGGCATCAACGCCTGCCCGTGCGCGCAGGGGCTCGTGCGCGGCGCGGCGGCCGACCGGCTGCACGACGCCGGCTTCGGCGACGGCGACGTCGACCGCATCCTCGAGCTCGTGCCCCTGGCCACGCACAACCAGCGCGGCAAGGGCACGCTCCTCGTCGGCACGAACACGGACATCAACGCCGAGCACCTCGTCGAGATCGTCGAGCACTCGATGAGCTCGCCGGTCTACGAGCT
>JABFWJ010000461.1 GCA_013362295.1 Thermoleophilia bacterium | reverse complement strand
CCCATCCGCCGCGGCGCCGTCCGCAGCGCAAACGGCTCCGGCGGCGGTGCCGACCCGCGCCGGCGCCGCGCTCGGGGAGCGCGCGCTCGCGCTCGTCCGGTATCCGTGGCGCCGACTCGGCTTCCGGATCGTGTTCGCGCCGGGACGGCCCGGACTGCGCGCGCGGACGAACACCGCGCGTCGCGTCATCACCGTCTACCTCCGCTCGACGGACACGCCGGAGCGCGTCGCGCACGACATCGCGCACGAGCTCGGTCATGCCTACGACGCGCGCTTCCTCCGCGGACGCGACCGGCGCGCGTACCTCGCACGGCGTGGCAGGCCGCATGCGGCCTGGTGGCCCACCGCAGAGGGATCGGACTACGCAAGCGGCGCGGGCGACTTCGCCGAGGTGTTCGCTCTCTGCTACTCGCCCAGCCCGGAGTTCCGGAGCCTGCTCGCGCCGAAGCCGGCGCATCCCTGCGGCCTGCTGCGCAGGAAGGCGAAGCGTTGAGGCACGTGAAGGTCATGCTCCTCGCCGGCGCGGGAATCGTCGCCGCCGGGCTCCTGCTCGTCACGCAGCCGGGCACGAAGCCGCCGGCGCGGCTCGACGCGCACAGGCTGACGGGGGACGTATCGTCGGGCCAGCTGCGGCGCGTCCTCGAGGCCGCCGACGTGATCGACACGACGGTCCCGAAGGCCGAGCTGATCGCCGAGGGAAAGCACCTGTTCCGCGACCCCGCCCTCTATCAAGACGGCCTCTCGTGCCAGGGCTGTCACACGGAGGGCGGCGCGAACGCCGACCTCGGCACCCAGGTGCATCCCACCTCCGCGGGCGACTTCGTCGGTCCGCGCGACCCGCCTGCCCTGTGGGGCGTCGGCGACACCGCGCCGTACCTCTGGACCGGCTCCGCCCCGGACCTCGAAGGACTGCTCACGCGGTTGATCCGCAACTTCTTCAAGGACGGCAATCCGACCGGGGAACGCGTCGCTGCGCTCGCCGCCTACCTGCGCTCGCTCGAGCCACCCGTGTCGTCGTTCGATCTCGGAACGATGTCGTCGGCGGCACTGCGCGGGCAGCGCCTGTTCCAGGGCAAGGCCGGGTGCATCTCCTGTCACTCGGGGCCGCTCCTGACGGACAACCGCCTGCACAACACGCTCGTCCCGCAGGTTCCGGGAGCGAACGACCCGGGCGCCGCGAACCCGCCGCACTCGTTCAACACCCCGCAGTTGCGTGACGTCGCCAACACGGCGCCGTACATGCACAACGGCGTCTTCACGACGCTTCGCCAGGTCGTCGAGTTCTACGACAAGACCGCGTCCACCGCGCCGCTGAACCTCACCGACCAGGAGATGAACGACCTGGTCGCGTACCTGAACGCGCTGTAGTGCCGAGCGGAAGTGATGCGGCGCAGCCGAACCAGATTCCAGCCTTTCGCCCTGCGCAAAACCTTTCCAAAAGGCCTCACGTCGAGACTCGGGCTTCTCTCGACCTCGAGCAGGAGGAGAAACTCCGGATGAACAGACTTGCGCGCTTGGGGGCCGCACGCGGTGTGCGCGCCGTCGTCGCAACTGGACTGCTGGCGCTCGTCGCTGCGCTGCTCGGCACGGCGTCCGCGCAGGCGGCGGGAGCCGTCGGCCCGGTCGATACATCCGGCATGCCGATCTGGTACCAGGATGCAACCGGGCTGCAGCTGGCGCCGTGCCTGCTCGGCCCGCCGAGCTGCTTCGGCACGCTCGCCGACCTCGGCGCGAACGGCGGTGAGGCGTTCTACTGGAACGCGAACACGAGCCTGACCGGTCCCGGCGGCGCGTCGTTCACCGTCGTGATGGCCGTGGAAGCCGCGAACCTGAACGGGGGCCTGATCTCGTTCGGTCGCATCCGTGTGGTCGGCAAGGGCCTCGCCCCGAACACGACCTACAACGTCAGCGAGCCGTACGGCGACATCGCGCTGACGAGCGACGCCGGCGGCATCGCCAAGGACACGACCGACATCGGCTGCGGCGCAGCTCCCTGTGCCTTCGCGGCCGCCCTCGTCAGCCCGGTCTTCGGCGGCTTCCTGCAGTGGGATCCGACAGCAAGTCCGCCGCCGCTCGGCTTCATCGGCGACAACGTCACGCCGCACAAGGTCGTCGGCAGCCCGCTCGCGCGCAACTTCGTCGCGATCACCGGCGGAGGACTCTCGCTGTTCACCGACCAGTTCGTCGTCGCGGGCGAGCTCGCCGCCGGGGCGACCCCGCCCGGCATGCTGCCTCCGCCTGCGCCGCTCGCGCCCCACCTCCTGGCTGCGGACGACACCGGCATCAGCCGCACGGACAACATCACCAAGGTCGCGGCACCGACGATCGTCGGAGAGACGCGCGCGGGCTCGAACATCACCGTGACGGTCGACGGTTCCGTGAACGGGACCGGAACGGCGCTCGCCGACGGCAGCTTCGCCGTCAAGCTGTCGACCGCCCTCGCCGACGGGACGCACACGATCACCGTGACGGCGGCCAACCCGCTCAGCGGCGCCGCATCGCCCGCATCGGCCCCGCTGATGATCAGTGTCGACACGGCGGTGCCCGCCGTCCCGGCGGCGCCGAGGACGAACCAGCCCTCTTCCGCGTCGTTCGGCGCGATCTTCACCGGGACGGCCGAGGCCGACTCCACGGTCTCGCTCCTCGCCGACGGGGACCCGATCGGCTCCGGGCCCGCCACCGGCGGCGCCTACTCGATCAAGGCGAGCGCGCTCGGCACCGGTCTGCACCACATCACCGCCACCGCCACCGACGTCGCAGGCAATACCAGCGCGCCGTCCAGCGATCTGTCGCTGCCGGTCGGCTCCTTGGGCGCGATGCAGCCGCCCGCGCTGAGCGCGTCCAGCGACACCGGCAGCTCGTCGTCCGACGGCGTCACGAACATCGCCCAGCCGACATTCGTCGGATCCATCTCGCTCGCGAGCGCGGCCGTGAAGCTGTTCGCGGACGGGAGCCTGATCGGGGTGGGCGACGCCGCCGGCGGCACGTACTCGGTCAGTGCGGCGAGCAGCCTCGGCGACGGGCAGCACCTGATCACCGTCATGGTCACGGACAACGCGAGTGGGCTCGAGTCCGCTCCCTCCGCGCCGCTGCGGATCACGATCGACACCGTCCCGCCTGCTGTGCCGTCGCGGCCCGTGGCGACGCGCGCGTTCGCCGGGGTCGGCACGGTCGCCCTCGGCGGGACAACCGACGCCGGGTCGACGGTCGCAGTGTTCGTGGACGACCGGCCCGCCGTTTCCGGCTCGGTCTCGGGCGGGTCGTGGTCGGCAACGCTGGTCGGCCTCGACCCGGGAGCACACAAGATCGATGCCACGGCTACGGACGTCGCCGGCAACACGAGCGGGCACTCCGAGCCGCTGCTCCTCGGCGCGGCGACCGTCACGAAGCCGATCAAGGGCGTCGCGCTCGTCGCGGTCGGTGCCGTCCCGGTCACCCGCTTCCGCGGCCGCGTCGCATCGGTCGTCGCGGTCGTGACCGTCGACCAACCTTCCCGCCTGGCGGCCTCCGCCGCGGCGCCGCGCGGCCGGCCGCTGACGCTGCTGCGGGGCAGCATGCTCGGCTCGACGGTCCTGCGGGCCGCGCGCGCGTCGTCGCTCCAGGCGACGCTCGCCGCCGCGGGGCGCATCCGCATCGAGCTGCGCCTCGATCGCCGGCAGCTCTCGCACCCCGGCCTGTACCGGATCCTCGTCGGCGCGACCGACCGCTCCGGGCACGCCGCCAAGCTGGGGATCGCCTTCCGCGTCAGGTAGACGCAGCGATCCTCTCCTGCGACGAGGCCGGCCCCGCCCGGCCTCGTCGCACCTCTGCGCGTAGCACCTGAATGCATTGCACCTCAATGCAGTGCACGTCAGCGGCCCTAGGTTTCTGGTAGGTCGCGGCCCTAGCTTCAATTCGTCATCGAACGCCGTTGGAGGAGGTTGCAGTGACCGGTGCGCAGGCGAGCATCCGCCAGCTCTACGAACAGGTTCGCGTGCTCG
>JABFWJ010000350.1 GCA_013362295.1 Thermoleophilia bacterium | reverse complement strand
GGTGCCGCAGGAGCGGCGGGAGCCGCAGGCGCCGCGGGAGCCGCGGGAGCGGCAACCGCGGTCGCCGGCCGGAACGACCCCGCAGGCCGCGCCTGCAGGAAGCCGGGCAGGAACGGGTTGTTCGGGAACGGCTGGATCTGGGTCGCGCCACCGGCGCCGACGGCGGGCAACTCGAGGTACTCGTCGGCCGCCACGCCCGGCGCGCTGGTCGCGACCGATTGCGTGTCGCCGCTCGCCCCGTTCGGGATCAGCAGCTCGGGGTGATCGAACGGCGCCTGCTGGAGCAGGACGCGCGGGTCGGTGAGCGCCTGCAGGAACGCGACGAGATCGTCCTTCTCCTGGTCGCTGAGACTCAGCGGCTTGATCTCGTTCGCCTTGTTCGGGGCGTCGACGTTGCCGCCGCGGTTGTAGAACTCGACGACCTGGCGGAGCGTGCCCGCGCTGCCGTTGTGGAAGTACGGGGCGGTCAGCGCGACGTTGCGCAGGCCGGGGATCTTGAAGAGGCCGTTGATTGCATCCGCGGGAGCGCCGGACATCGACAGCGGCTTGCCGGTCGGGTCGACCGGCGCGCCGAGGCCGAGGTCCTCGCCCGGGGCGCGGACGCCGAGGTTGGCGAAGCCGGTGTCGATCCCGTCGGTGAGAGGGCTCTGCTGGACCGCGGCGGTCGCGGCGTTCGTCAGCTCGGGCCCTGCGTGGCAGTCCGAGCACTGACCCTTGCCGGTGAAGACGCCCATGCCGTCGATCTCCTGCTTGGTCAGCGCCGACTGGTCGCCGGACAGGAACTTGTCGACCGGTGTCTGGTCCGAGACGAGCGACGCCTCGTACATCTGAATCGCGAGCCCCCAGAAGAGGGAGAAGTTCGCCTGCAGCTGGGTGATCTCGTCGGCCGGGAGCGGCCCGGCCGGCGCGGGGACGAAGGTCTGGTTCGGGCCGGGGGTCTTCACCACGAGGCTCGAGTTCCACCAGCGCGGCGCGAACGCACGCTTGATCAGGTCGGCGTACGAGACGTTCAAACCCTTGCCCGACGCGTCGGCATAGGCGCCGAGCACGCTGTCGCTCGAGCTCACGGCCTGCTCGCCGAGCGGCTGCAGCGACATCAGCTTGCGCGCGATGTCGGGCCAGCCGCGACCGTCGTACGACATGATCCCCTTGTTGGTCATCGGGCCGACGGCCTGTGACGCGAGGGCGGCGTTCTGGATCGCGAGGTGGATCGGTTGGAGCTGGTCCGGCGTCGGAGCGTCGAGCACCTTCGCGCCCGGTGTCCTGTCGCCCCAGACGTTGACGCCGTTGAAGAGGTTCTGCGCCTTGCCGTCCCACTGCTCGCGGAAGTTGAAGGCAGCGTTGATCACGGTCGGCGCGTTCCGCCCGGTGACCTGGCGGACGTTGTTGCCGCCGACGGAGAAGACCGGATCGTGAAGCGGCACGCCGGCCTCCGCAGCCGAGCCCGGAACGATGTGGTCGAACTTCGTGAGCGGGATGCTCTGCGAGCCGACGACGTTCTTCGTGTCCGCGAGGAGCTGTGACGCCGCGTTGTCCGGATCGGCGAGGCGGTGGGTCGGGAAGTCGGCCATCGCGAGCTGGCCGTTCGCACCGCCGTTGAAGAACGGCGCACCCTTCGGGTTCACCTGGTTCTTCGAGCGCGTGTCGGCGCCGGCGTTGTAGTGGCAGGTCGCGCACGCAGTGATGCCGTCGCTGCCGGCCTGCATCTCCCAGAAGAAGGCCTTGCCGAGCGCGATCGCGGCACGGCGGTCGACGACGAAGTCCGCCAGGTTCGGCGGCTCCGGCACCGGTGCCGTGGAGAGGGCATCGATCGGGCGGCTCCCGCCCGCGGACCAGGCGAGGCCGGTGAGCGCGGAGAAGGAGACCGCCACGGTGACGAGGAGGAAGAACGCCAGCGTCGCGCCCTTCCACGTCGGCCGGCGGCCTTTGCGATTTCTTGCTTGTCTGTCGTGCACGGGTCCTCCAGTCGTCTGCGCGTTCGTTGCAGGCTTGCGCTGAGAGAGTCCCGAGCGACCCTTCGAAATACCTTTTGTCGCGTGAGCAGCCTCTAGGCCGCGAGCTGCTCGTTCTCGGCCTCGGCCGGGAACGAGACGACCGCGCCGCCGATTGCGGCGGCGGCGCGGTCGCGATAGTCGCGGCGGTTCAACTCGATGCCGAGGGCAATCAGGCCGCTCGCGACGAGGACTGCCAGGGTGGTGAGACTCCATGCCAGCACGATCATGGTTCGAGAGTCGCAGGAGCGGCTTTTGAAAACCTTCAGGCTGCGAGCTGCTCGTCGGCGACCTCGAGCACGTGCACGTCGGCGCCGGCCACGGCGGGCTGCGCGGGCACGAGCAGCGAGCTGAGGAGCACGCCGCTCAGACCGGCGAGCAGCACCGCGCTCAGCCAGACGTTCCGCTCCCAGCCGACTCCGTAGCCGAACCGCAGGATGCCGAAGTAGCTCAGCCAGAGCACGAGCGGCGTCACGCCGGCGACGACGCGTTGGGCCGCCGCGCGCTCGGGTGTGACACGCAACTTCGCGATCAGCGCGTCGGCCGCGACCCCTGCGAGGAGCGCAGCGACCACCGCCCAGCCGCGCTCCATGTCCTTCATGGCCGACTGGAGCACGGCCTGGGTCGTGAACAGCACCGTCGCGGTGCCGAACGGGACTCGCCAGCGGCGCAGCGCGAAGAGCAGCGGCGCCATCAAGAGCAGGTTCGCCGTCAGCACGGTCGCGAGGCCCACGATGCGGGTGTTCTCGCCCGCATCGCCGAGTGCGGCGATGTCCGGGACCGGCTTCGTCCAGAGCAGGTAGGGCAGCAGGAACTGGACGATGAACGAGATCGCGGCCGTCGAGAGCGTCAGCGAGAGTAGCGCCGGGAAGAAGCGCCGGAAGCTCGGTGCCACCGGACCGCGGGCCGCCCACGCCGCCCGCAGCGGGCTGCCGAGGATCAGCGCCGCGCTCGTGAAGAGCACGATGTGGAACGGGCTCATCGTCCGCTCGATCCCCTGTTCGATGCCGTAGAAGGTGTGCCAGACTGCGTCGCCCGCGGCGCCGAACGTGAGCAGGCCCATGCCGAAGACGCCGAGCCGGTAGCCGGCCGGGACAGCCGCGATGTCGAAGCGGCCGCGCAAGAGGTCGCGCATGCTCTGGTTGCGCGTCGTGATCCAGAGGCCGGTGACCGTCGCACCGATGTACAGCGGAACGTGCCACCAGGTCAGAAACGCGCCGGCTCGGTTGTCGGCGAGGTTGATGTGGCGCCAGCCGTCGACGTAGAGGCCGACGATCACCAGCGAGGCGAGGAGCGCGGTGACGAGGTTCTCGCGCGCGGAGATCCGTGGTGCGGGCTTTGCCGCCGCCTCGACGACGTACGTCGCGAGCGAGCGGACCGCGCCGCGCGCCGCGAATGCACCGGCGCCGACGAACGCGACGATGGTCGCGGCCGCGGCCGCGAGCGCGGAGTGCCACGTCAGGAGATCGACGTGCGCCGACCGCGTGAGCAGGCGCGCGCCGACGGCTGCCGCGACGACGGCGGCGACGAGCACGATCGTCGAGACGGCCGCGTTGCGCGCGGCACGCCGGCGACGGACGAGCAGCTCGCGCTCGAGCGAGCCGAGCTTGCTCGAGAGGTAGGCGAGCTCCTCCAGGACAGTGTCTGACTGCGTATCCATTCGGTCTCCTTCAGGGTCTTCAGGGAGCGGCGGCGGGCTGCGGCTCGTCGGAGGTCGTCACGACCACCGCGCCGATCCCGACGGGCACGGGACGGGGTCGAGCGACAGACGGTTTCGCGGCAGCGGGTCGAGGAACGGTGGGCTCCGCACGCGGCGGCGCGGGGGCAACGGGATGCACCGGGACGATCGGCCGCGGCGCGGCGTGCACGACCGGCGGTACGGCGGGCACGACCGGCGGTACGTCGCGCACGACCGGCGTCGCCGCGTGGACGACCGGCGTCGGCGTGGCGATCGGCGCCGGCCGCACAGCGGGGGCGCGGCGGGCGACGTG
>JABFWJ010000218.1 GCA_013362295.1 Thermoleophilia bacterium | reverse complement strand
CGTCCGCGTCGTAAAGACGGCCGACCGGCCGCTCCTTGATCGGGCCGCGGGGGCCGCGATCCTTCGCGCTCTGGTGCGGCTTCCGTTTGTGCTTCGGAGGCGCGTCGGGACCGAAGTTGCGATTGCGTCCCGGCGCCGCGGGCGCGCCGCCGGTGTCCACCGGCCGTGGACCGCTGAAGCCGCCGGGCCGAGGACCGCTGAACCCGCCAGGCCCGGCCCCCGGACGAGGACCGCTGAACCCGCCCGGACGTGGTCCGCTGAAGCCGCCGGGCCGGGGCCCGCCGGGACCGCGTTCTTCACGCGGGCGCGCCTCGCTCACCGCGAGCGGGCGCCCTTTGAACAGCTGCTGATCGAACCGCTTGATCGCTTCCTCAGCGACGGCGCGATCCGCGTAATCGACGAACGCGAATCCTCGCGGCCGTCCGGTTTCCCGATCCACGGGAAGCACGACAGAAGTGGGTTCGCCGACGGCCGACAAGTGCGCGCGCAACTCTGCTTCCGTGGCGACATAAGGCAGGTTGCCAATGAACAAACGGACTGACACAGCTCCCTCGTTAAATAGACTGCGCGGCGGGCCCTACCCGACGCGCTTCACGCGATGCCCTGCGGACGCGCCGCCGGTTCGCGGCGGCCTCCTGACCCCGGGGCCCGCCCCCCACGCGACGCCTTTCCGGCGTGCCGCGGCGGCCTCGCTTGCTCGACCGTATACCCTCCGCGCTCGTCGCCGAGGCCACGGACGCCAGCCATCCGCGGGCCAACAAAATAGCATGGATTGCCCCGGCCGAGGTTGATGGAACCGTCTCCGCGCGCTACCATGGACTGTTCCGGATCAGTCGGAATTCCCCGCATAGATGCAGACATCTTCCCAGGGCTCTCGCGGCCAGATCGTCGTCCGGGGGGCGCGGACGCACAACCTCAAGAATGTCGACCTGACGCTGCCGCCGCGGTCGCTGGTGGTGATGACCGGCGTCAGCGGCTCGGGAAAGTCGTCGCTCGCCTTCGACACGATTTACGCGGAGGGACAGCGCCGCTACGTCGAGTCGCTCTCGGCCTACGCCCGCCAGTTCCTCGAGCGGATGGAGAAGCCCGATATCGACAGCATCGAGGGCATCTGTCCCGCCATCGCGATCCGCCAGAAAAACAGCATCCGCAATCCGCGCTCGACCGTCGGCACCACCACCGAGATTCACGACTATCTGCGCCTGCTGTATGCGCGTATCGGGCGCACCTTCTGCCGATCGTGCGGACGCGAGGTGATTCGTGAAACCGCCGAAGTGGTGGCCACGCGGCTGGCCGTGCTGCCGGAAGGCACGCGCCTGCTGATCGGCTTCGACATGCCGGTGGTGACCACCGCGCCGCTCGCCGCACGCGAGCCCGACGCGGAGGACGAGGAGGTCGTCGGCGATCCCGTCGAGGACGTCGAGGATCCGCCAGGCGCGCAGCCGGATCTGCCGGACCTCGTCGATCCCGTCGCCGAAACGCTGGCGGCGCTGCGCCGCAAGGGATTCGGACGGTTGTACCTCGACGGCCGGACCGTGAATCTGGAGGACGTCGACACGGCGACGCTGAAGGACCGGTCGACGCTCCAGGTGATCGTCGATCGCGTGAAGATCGATCCCGACGTGCGGGTGCGGCTCACCGACTCGATCGAAACCGCCTACACGGAAGGGGGCGGCGCGGCGTTCGCGATCGAAGCGGCGAGCGGCGACCGCCGGCCCGACGACGGCGGCGACGCGCCCGTGGTGCACCGCTTCTCCGAACGCTTCGAGTGCCGCGCGTGCAACATCCAGTACGAGGTCCCGCAGCCGCGGCTGTTCTCGTTCAACAACCCGTTCGGCGCGTGTCCGGTCTGCCACGGCTTCGGCAACATCATCGAGCTCGACATGGCTCTCGTCGTCCCGGATGCGTCGAAGTCGATCCAGCAGAACGCCATCGAACCCTGGAGCAAGCCGCATTACCGCGCGCAGCTCGCCGAGCTCAAACGCGCCGCGAAGAAGCGCGTGCGCCTCGATGTGCCGTGGGCGGATCTGACCGACGACGAAAAACGGTTCGTGATCGAGGGGGACGGCGCGGAATGGGAGGGCGTGAAGGGCTTCTTCCGCTGGCTGGAGCGGAAGAAATACAAGGTGCACGTCCGCGTGTTCCTCAGCCGCTATCGCGGCTATCTCACGTGTCCCGAGTGCGGCGGCGCGCGGCTCCGGCGTGAAGCGCGCGACGTGCGCGTCGGCGATCGCACCATCGACGTCGTCTGCGCGCTCACGGTGCGCGAGGCCGACCGGTTCTTCGCGGCGCTCGACCTGTCGGAGAAGGACGCGGCGATTGCCGACAAGGTGCTGCGCGAGATCCGCAAGCGGCTCGGCTTCCTGCGCGACGTCGGGCTCGACTACCTGACGCTCGACCGGCTGTCGTCGACGCTGTCGGGCGGCGAATCGCAGCGCATCAACCTGGCGACCTCCCTCGGGTCCGCGCTGGTCGACACGCTCTACGTGCTCGACGAGCCGTCGATCGGGCTGCACTCGCGCGACAACGAACGCCTCATCGCGATCCTCCGTCAGCTGCGCGATCAGGGCAACACCGTCCTCGTCGTCGAGCACGACGCCGACATGATTCGCGTCGCCGACACGGTGGTCGATATGGGGCTGGGCGCGGGCGAGCAGGGCGGCCGCGTGATCTTCAACGGCCCGCTGAAGGAGCTGCTGCAGGAGCCGCGCTCGCTGACGGCGAAGTACATGCGCGACGAGCTGGCGATCCCGGTGCCGGCGGCGCGCCGGCGCCCGAGCAACCAGCGCATCCGCGTGCTCGGCGCCTCGGAGCACAACCTCAAGAACGTCGACGTCGAGGTGCCGCTCGGCATGCTGACGTGCGTCACCGGCGTGAGCGGCTCGGGCAAGAGCACCTTCGTCCATGACGTCCTCTACGCGGCGCTCAAGCGCGCCAAGGGCGATTGGGATCGCCGCGTCGGGACGCACCGCAAGCTCGAAGGGGCGGAGTTCGTCACCGACGTGGTGCTCGTCGACCAGGCGCCGATCGGGCGGACGCCGCGGTCCAATCCCGTCACCTACCTGAAGGCGTTCGATCCGATCCGCGAGCTGTTCGCGGCCACGAAGGACGCGCGCTCCCGCGGCCTCACCGCGAGCCACTTCTCGTTCAACGTGCCGGGCGGACGCTGCGAAGCGTGCGAAGGCGAAGGGGAAGTCAAGGTCGAGATGCAGTTCCTCGCCGACGTGTTCGTCCCCTGCGAGGTCTGCGAAGGCAAGCGCTTCAAGCCGCAGGTGCTCGAGGTGAAGTATCGCGGCCGCGGCGTCGACCAGGTGCTCGACATGACGGTGCGCGAAGCGCTCACCTTCTTCAGCACGTCGCCGAAGGTGCTGCGGCGGCTCCAGGTGCTCGATGAGATCGGCCTGGGCTACCTGCGCCTCGGCCAGCCGGCGACGACGCTGTCGGGCGGCGAGGCGCAGCGCATCAAGATCGCGGCGCACCTCTCGACGCAGACCGGCGATCGCGTCCTCTACATCCTCGACGAGCCGACGACCGGCCTGCACTTCGACGACATCGCCAAGCTGCTTGCCGCCTTCAGGAAGCTGCTGCAGGCGGGCCACAGTCTGCTCGTCATCGAGCACAACCTCGACGTCATCAAGACGGCCGACTGGATCGTCGACCTCGGGCCTGAGGGCGGCGAAGAGGGCGGCCGCATCGTCGCGGCGGGCACGCCGGAGCAGATCGCGCAGAACCCCGATTCGCACACCGGCCGGTATCTTCGCGACGTCCTCGCCGTCGGACGCTCGAACGCCTACGCGAACTGACGCCGATTCGGCGGGTCGGGTGCCGTCCCGTCATCACGTAGCCGGGTCTGAAGACCCGGCCTACGGCTGTCACGCAGGGTGATGTCTCCGTCATCAGGACGCCGGGTCCGATGACCCGGCCTACCGTCGCGTGATGTGCCTATCATCACGTAGGCCGGGTCTTTAGACCCGGCGTGTCCCCGTCATCAGGACGCCGGGTCC
>JABFWJ010000317.1 GCA_013362295.1 Thermoleophilia bacterium | reverse complement strand
CGTCGCGGTCTCGATCATCGTGCTCGCGCTGGCGCTCTGGATGAGCCGCCTCGTCCTCGCTCTGCTGTTCTCGGCCTTCATCATCGCCGCGGCGATCCGCCCGAGCATCGAGTGGCTGGCGCGCCGTCGCGTCCCGCGCGCGTTCGGCCTGGCGATCCACTACCTGCTCCTGCTCGGCGCCCTCGCGCTCGCGCTGTCCTTCGTCGTCCCGCCCGCGCTGCGGCAGGTCGACCACGCGCTCAGCCCCAGCGGGAAGGCGGAGATCGCCAGCGCCGCCAAGTCCTCTACGGGCTTCAAGCACGAGGTGCTCACCGCGCTCCAGAAGCGCCTGAAGCACCTGCCGAGCGGCACGAAGCTCGTGAAGCCGCTCGCCCACGTCGGCATCACCGCCGTCGAGATCCTCGTCGGAATCTTCTTCACGTTCGCCACGGCCGCCTACTGGATCTTCGAGCGCGACAAGACGATCGGCCTGGTCTGCTCCCTGTTCCCGCGACCGAGGCGGAAGCTGATCCGCGACACGTGGGACCTGATCGACGCGAAGCTCGGTGCGTTCGTCCGCGGCGAGGTGCTGCTGATCCTGATCGTCGCCACCACTCTCTCGCTCGCCTTCTGGGCGATCGGCGAGCCGTACTGGATCCTCGTCGGGTCCTTCGCCGGGCTCGTCGAGATCGTCCCTGTGATCGGGCCGCTGACTGCAGGGCTGCTGGCGGTCGCAGTCGGGTTCACCGCGTCCGTGCACGTCGCCGCGCTCGCCGCGGGCTGCGTGCTGCTCGTGCGGGTGATCGAGGACTACCTGTTGATCCCCAAGGTGCTCGGCGACGCCGTCGGCCTCTCACCGCTGCTCGTGCTCGTCTCCGTGACGGCGGTCGGGATCCTCTTCAGCGGCTGGGCCGTGCTCTTCGCCGTCCCGATCGCGGCCGTCGTCGTGACGATCTTCGACGTCATCGTTCGCGACGTCGACCCGACCGAGCAGGAGGTGCCCACGGTCATCTTCTCGGCGGCCGACGCCGAGTGAGCGCGCGTCGCGCGCTCAGGCCTTCCGCCAGCGGCCGAAGATCAGGCCGCCGAGCGTGAAGCCGAGCCCGAAGGTGCCGACGGCGAAGCCGCTGATCGCGACCCCCTTCCGCCAGGCCGAGAGACGCTGCCAGCGCCCGAGCGCGTCGCGCTCCTCGGCGGTCAGCTCCTCGCCGCGGCGTTGCTTCCGGAGCGCACCGCCTGCGCGGAGCCCGAGGTAGAGGTCGTCGAAGATCTCGGATGACTGCTCGTCGGCCATGGAACTCACTGTATAGCCTGCTTCGCCGATGAATACGCGCATCCTCCATGTTTCGGATCTCCATTTCGGGGCGCATGACGATCCGATTCTCGAGCAGGGTCTCGCTTCCCTGATCGAGCGCATCGAGCCCGAGGTGGTGATCGCGAGCGGGGACCTGACGAACCGCGGCCGGCGGGACGAGCACGAGCGGGCGGCGGCCTTCCTGACCCGGCTCGGCCCGCCCGTGCTCGCGATCCCGGGCAACCACGACATCCCCTACAGCTTCCCGGCGCGCTTCACGACCACTTGGGCCGAGTTCGAGCGGCAGTGGCGCACGACGGAGCCGGAGTACGTGGGGCCCGGGTCGCACGTCGTGGGAATCAACTCGGTCCGGCCGTGGCGCCATCAGTCCGGAGGCGTCAGCGACGAGCAGCTGGTGCGTGCGACGACGAAGCTCCAGCAGGCCTCGAACGAGAAGCTCCGCATCGTCGTGCTGCACCACCAGATGGTGGGAGCGCCGTGGCGGACGCGCAAGAAGCCGGTCGCCCGCCGGACGCACGTGCTCGCCAAGCTCGTCGACTGCGGCGCAGAGCTGATCATCGGCGGGCACATCCACCAGGGCACCGTTTCCGAGCGGCACGAGTTCGAGGTGATCACCGGCGACGCACGCGGCGTCGTCGTGTCGATCGCTCCGGGCCTGGGCCAGCCGCGCCCGCAGCGGCGCGGCGAGGCACGTGGGTGCATCGTCTACCGCGCCGACGAGCGGAGGCTGCACGTCGACACGTATATCTGGCGCGACGACGACTGGGGGCTGACGGCCGTACGGACGTTCGCGCGCGGGCGCCAACCCCTCGCCGTCGACACGCCTTAAACGGCAGTCCGTCCGCGGTACATCCCGCCGACCACCGCGACGAGGACCGCCGCGATCACGACGGCGAGGATGAAGCCGAGCAGCCCGCCGATGATCAGCCCGGCGATCAAGGCCGCCGCGATGCCGATCACAACGGTCAGCCAGATCGGCATCGGATCGCGACCGGGATGCACGAGCCGCCCGAGCGCGCCGATGATCAGGCCGACGAGGATGAGTCCGATGATGCGTCCGATCATGGACGCTGTCTATCCTCGGCGTCCGCTTGCAAACCGGCCAGCTTCTCCTCGAGCTCCTCGTCCGTCAGCACCCCGGCGCGATGAAGCTCGCGCAGCATCGCCTCGAGCCGGGCGTGCTCGAGCTTTGCGGGGTCGGGTCGAAGCGCGCTCGGATCGAAGCCGAGCCGTTGCAGCCGCTCGCGCGTCTGGTCGACGCCGAGCCCGCGCTCCGGGAACGCGAACGCGCCGGGACCGAAGACCGGCCGCTTCTGGACGAATCGGCGGTAGCCGGCGACGAGCGCCATCGCGACGCCGAACGAGAGGAACGAGATCACGAAGCCGTTGTCGTGCGAGATCGCCTTCCCGACGGCGGCGCCGGTGATCGACCCGGCGAGCCCGATCGCGACGGTGAGCCAGATCGGCATCGGATCGGGCCCGGGAATCGCGAGCCGCGCCAGCGCGCCCGTCAGAAAGCCCGAGATCAGGATCGCCAGGACGACGCTCAAACTCATGAGGATCCGCCGAGCCCGCGCCGGCGGCTCATACCGTCGTTGCGGTCGTCGACGCGAGCGCCATCAAGTCGCGCCGGATGCTCTTGATCTCGTCGCGCAGCTTTGCCGCGTACTCGAAGCGCAGCTCCTCGGCGGCCTGGAACATCTCCTCCTCGAGCGTGACGACGAGCCGCTCGAGCTCCTCGCGATTCATCCCCTCGACCTTGTCGCCCCGGCGGCGCGAGCGCGGGACGTGCGGCGCCTCGAGCGCGAGGAACTCGGCGATGTCCGAGACGCCCTTCGTGATCGACAGCGGCTGCGTCCCGTGCTCCTCGTTGTAGGCGAGCTGAACCGACCGCCTGCGATTCGTCTCGTCGAGCGCGCCCTTGATCGCCTCGGTCAGCTTGTCGGCGTACATCAGCACCTTGCCCTCGATGTGGCGTGCCGCGCGCCCGATCGTCTGGATCAGCGCCGTCTTGCCGCGCAGGAAGCCTTCCTTGTCCGCGTCGAGGATCGCGACCAGCGAGACCTCGGGCAGGTCGAGGCCCTCGCGCAGGAGGTTGACGCCGACGAGCACGTCGTACTCGCCGAGCCGCAGCTCGCGGATGATCTGGATGCGCTCGAGCGTGTCGACTTCACTGTGGAGGTAGCGCGTCTTCACGCCGGCCTCGAGCAGGTAGTCGGTCAAGTCCTCGGCCATCTTCTTCGTCAGCGTCGTCACGAGGACGCGCTCGCCCTTTTCCTCGCGCCTCCGGATCTCGTTCAGCAGGTCGTCGATCTGGTTCTTCGTCGGGCGCAGCTCGACCTCCGGATCGACGAGGTACGTCGGGCGGATCAACTGCTCGGCCACGCGCGCGGACTGTTTGAGCTCCCAAGCGCCGGGCGTCGCGGAGACGAGCACCATCTGCGGCACCTTCGACAGGAACTCGTCGAAGCGCAGCGGGCGGTTGTCGATCGCGCTCGGCAGGCGGAACCCGAAGTCGACGAGCGTCTGCTTCCGCGAGCGGTCGCCCTCGTACATGCCGCCGATCTGCGGAATCGTCTGGTGCGACTCGTCCACGAGGACGACGAAGTCGGACGGGAAGTAGTCGAGCAGCGTGTGCGGCGCCGAACCCGGCGGGCGGCCGTCGAGGATGCGCGAGTAGTTCTCGATCCCGTTGCAGAAGCCGAGCTCCTGCATCATCTCGAGGTCGTACTCGGTGCGCTGCCTGATCCGGTGCGCCTCGAGCATCATCCCCTTCGCCTCGAAGAACTTCACCTGCTCCTCGAGCTCGTGCCTGATCTCGACGATCGCGCGCTCGATCGTCGGCTTCGACGTCACATACTGCGTCGCCGGAAACACGGTGATGTGGTCGAGCTTCGAGAGCACCTCGCCCGTGAGCGGATCGAAGTGCGAGATCTGCTCCACCTCGTCCCCGAAGAACGACACGCGGTACGCCGTCTCCGAGTGTGCGGGCTGGATCTCGATCACGTCCCCGCGGACGCGGAAGCGGCCACGGCCGAGCAGCGTGTCGTTGCGCGAGTACTGGATGTCGACCAGCTTCCGCAGCACGAGGTCGCGATCGGTCTCCTCGCCGACGGTCAGGAACACGAGGCGCGCCTCGTACTCCTCCGGTGAACCGAGACCGTAGATGCACGACACCGAGGCGACGACGATCGTGTCGCGCCGCGAGAGGAGGCTCGAGGTCGCGGAGTGCCGCAGCCGGTCGATGTCGTCGTTGCGCGAGGAATCCTTCTCGATGTAGAGGTCGGCCTGCGGGACGTACGCCTCGGGCTGGTAGTAGTCGTAGTACGAGACGAAGTACTCGACCGCGTTGTTCGGGAAGAACTCGCGGAACTCGTTGCAGAGCTGCGCGGCGAGCGTCTTGTTGTGTGCGATCACGAGCGCCGGCTTCTGGACCTGCTCGATGATCCAGGCCATCGTCGCGGTCTTGCCGGTGCCGGTCGCGCCGAGCAGCGTCTGAAACCGCTCGCCCGCACGCAGGCCGTCGGCGAGCGTCGCGACCGCGCCCGGCTGGTCTCCAGTCGGGACGTAGGCGGAGGATGTTTTGAGCGGCGGCACCTCAGGGACAGGGTAACCCGCATGGCCGAGCAGACGACCCGCCGCCCCTACGGGGCGTACGCCGCGATCATGGGAACGTTCGTCGGCGGACTCGCCGCCGCCGGCTGGCTCGCCCGGGTGCTCGGCCGCGACCCGCGCGAGCACGACGCGCTCGACCTCCTCGTGCTCGGTGCCGCGACGTTCAAGGCCGCGCGCACGATCAGCAGCGACGAGGTGACGAGCTTCCTCCGCGATCCATTCGTCGAGGGCGAAGCAGGCGAGGGAGACGAGCAGCCCGTCGGGAGCGGCGACCTGCGGCAGGCGATCGGCGAGCTCGTGACGTGCTCCCGCTGCATCGGCGCGTGGGTAGCCGCGGGCCTGAGCGTCACGCAGATCCTGGCGCCGCGCCTGGGCCGCATCCTCACCTGGTCGCTCGCGGCCGGCGGGACGAACGACTGGCTGCAGGCCGGCTTCGCGGCGCTGACGAGCAAGGCCAACGAGCTCGAGCGGCGCGCGGGGTAGTCCTGCGGTCGCGATACCCTGCGCGGATGCGCCGCCTGGGATTGGTCGTCGCCGTGTCCGCCTTCGCGGTCACGGCCCAAGCGCACGCCGCGACGCTGACGGTCTCGCCGACCCAGTTCTCGCCCCGGCACGCGACCCTGCTCGTGTCGGCGAGGCTCACGGTTCGACGCCAGGTCGGAGTCGGGCTCGCGACGCCCGGCGGCCGCACGCTCGGCTGGATCGTGGCGCCGTCGCGCCGCCGCATCCTGGACCTCGGGTGGGACGGCCGCATCGCGGGCAAGCGCGTCCCGGACGGCAACTACGTCGTCCGCCTGGTCTACCGCTCGGCGGTGCTCGCGTCGGCGCCGCTCCGGATCGACACGCATGCGCCGCAGCTGGTCGACCTGCACGCCGACAACGGCTCGACGCCTTTCACCGGCGACGGCCCGCTGCTCACTACCGTCTCGCCGAACGGCGACGGCTTCCGCGACAAGGTGAACGTCAGCTTCGATCTGAAGGAGCCTGCGACGGTCACGATGGACGTCACCCGCACCGTCAAGGTGCCGAAGATCCTCTCCACCGTCACGGCGAGGTTCGGGCGCGGCCTGCACACGATGACGTGGGCGCCGACTTCGAACCTCAATCCGCGGACGTACCTGATCCGTTTCACGACCCTCGACGCCGCCGGCAACCGCGGCACGTACGGAGCGCCGAACGCGTTCGTCGGGCGGGAACCGCGCGGCGTCGTGGTGCGGCTGCAAGGGATCGACGCCGCGTTCAACAAGCCGAGCTACCTGCCCGGCGAGGTCGCACAGATCCGTGTCGCGACGGACGAGCCGGAGCTCACCTACCGCGTCTTCCACTCGGGGCCCGAGCAGGTCGTCACGTACGCGGACAACCAGTTCGCGGGCGTCGACGTCGGCGCGCCTCCGGTCACCGTGAACTGGTCGAGCTGGCGCGACCGGTCGCACGTGATCACCTTCCACGTCCCGACCGTCGCGAGCGGGCTCTACTACGTGCAGTTTGGCGGCCCCGACGGGCGCGTCGGCTACGCGCCGTTCGTCGTCCGGCCGACGATCCTCGGCCTGAGCAGCCGCATCCTCGTCGTCCTCCCGACGAACACCTGGGAGGCCTACAACTTCGAAGATGTGAACGGTGACGGCTACGGAGACACGTGGTACGCAGGCCCGCCGAACCGCACCGTCCTGCTCTCACGCGGGTACACCGCGCGCGGCGCACCGCCCCGCTTCTACCGGTACGACCTGCCGTTCCTGCACTGGTTCTACTGGTCCGGGAAGAGCGCGGAGTTCATCTCCGACTCCGACTTCGATTCGGTCACCGTCGGCGACGAGCTCGCACGCGCCTACGACCTGATCGTCTTCGAGGGCCACGAGGAGTACGTCACGCAACACGAATACGACGTCGTCGAGCGGTTCCGCGATCTCGGCGGCAACCTGATGTTCCTCTCGGCGAACAACTTCTTCTGGAAAGTCGACAAGAGCGGGCAGACGCTGCGCAAGATCGGCAAGTGGCGCGATGCGGGGCGTCCCGAGGTGCGGCTGATCGGCGTGCAGTACCGCGCGAACGACGACGGCCAGCGCCAGGGTCTCTACACGGTGCAGAGCGCCGCGACGGCGCCCTGGCTGTGGGACGGGACCGGCCTCGCCGACGGCGCGCAGTTCGGACAGTTCGTCGGGGGGTACGGGATCGAGATCGACGCGACGACTCCGGAATCGCCGCCGGGGACGCTCGTGCTCGCGCAGATCCCCGACCTCTTCGGGCCCGGCATCGGCCCGCAGATGTCGTACTACGAGACGCCGGCCGGCGCGAAGGTCTTCGCGGCAGGGGTGCTCGACTTCGGCGGCTCGGCCACCTTCTGGCCGATCAAGCGGATGCTCGACAACCTCTGGGCCCGGCTCTCGCAGCCCTGATTGCGCAACGCTGAATTGCGACGACGCCCTTCGTCGCGCGAAGGCCGCCGTCGCCGAGCTTCGTCAGTCGCCCCAGTCGAAGTCGCGCGAGCGCGACCAGAGATTCTCGTCCGAGGGCTGGTCCGCGTCCGGCGCAGCAGCTTCCTCGGTCGCCTCCGGAACCGGAGGCGCGACGGCGGGCGCATCGATGAACGTGTCTTCCGTCGAGGGCCAGTCGAGCGAGGTCTCCTCGGCCTCGATCCCCGGCACACCGTCCATCGTGTCCTCGATCCGAGCCTGCTCCTCCGTCTTGAAGAGCGGGTGGTTCTCGAACGGGTCGTCGCTCATGTACTTCCCGAGCGGCATCTCGTGCTCGAGCGCAGCGTTGCGCCGCTTCAGCTCCAGGTGGTCCTGGATGACCTGCGAAAAGACCGACGTCGTGTCGACCGCCATAAAATCCTCCTGCTCTGACACCATTTCTCTCCCGGCGGAGCAGTGTAGTCCAATCTACGTCGTGATCGATCGCGTTGCCGTGACGACGCGGTTCTTGCCCGCATCCTTGGCGGCGTAGAGCGCCGAATCGGCGGCGGCGAGGATGTCCCCGAGCTCGCGGCTGTCGGGGAACGCCGCGACGCCGAAGCTCGCGGTGACGGAGCACAGGTCGCCATTCGGCATCGGCACCTGGCGCGCCGCGATCGCGGCTCGCGCACGCTCGGCCAGCCGCGCCCCGCCCGGCGCATCCGTGCCGGACAGCACGAGCGCAAATTCCTCTCCGCCCCAGCGCCCGGCGACGTCGCTCTCGCGGACCGTGGCGCGCAGGGCGCTCGCGAACGCCTTCAGGACTTCGTCACCCGCCGCGTGGCCGTAGCGGTCGTTCACCTGCTTGAAGTCGTCGAGGTCGGCGAGCACGACGCAGACCGAATCGCCGAAGCGCGCTGCGCGGGCCAGCTCGGAGCGCAGCGACTCCTCGAGGCTGCGGCGATTCGCGAGCCCGGTGAGGCTGTCGACGAGCGCCTGCCGCTCGACCATCCGGTGCAGACGCGCATTCTCGAGTGCGACGACGACCTGCGCTGCGAGCGACGCGGCCGTCTCGACCTGGTCGGCCCCGAAGTTCTCCGACGCGAGCACGAGCGAGCCGAAGTCCGACGTGCCGACACGCAGCGGGAACGCAAGGCGCTCCGAGCCGGCATCGGGATCGCCGGCACGGGCGAGCTCGCCGTTCCTACCGAAGACGACGCCCCCGGCGGCGCCGGTCGCCTCGACCGCCGACTCCACAACGATGCGCATCAGCTGGGCCGGATCGTGCGTCGCGACGAGCGCCTCGCCGAACCGGGCCGTGGCGTCACGGACGCGGTTGCGCTCCGTCTCCAGCTCGGCGAGCCGCGACTCGAGCTGCGCGGCCATCCGGTTGAACGCGTTGCCGAGCTCGGCGAACTCGTCGCTGCCGCTGACCTCGACCCGTTCGCCGAGCCGGCCGAAGGCGATCGCGTTGGCGGCGTCGGCGAAGCTGCGGAGCGTGCGCACGATCGAGCGGCCGAGCAGGTAGGTGACGATCCCGATCAGGATCAGCGAGGCAAGCAGCGCCGAGATGATGCGGCGCTCGGACGCTCGCACCGCCGCGTCGATCCCCTGCTGCGGCGCGAGCGCGACGAGGGAGAGGCCGCGCGGCTCCGGGAGCGTCTGCGTCGACAGGCCGCGGTACTGCTTCTCCCCCAGCCGCACGCGGGCCGAGCGTTCCGGCGCGAGCGTGAGCCTGCCCGAGCCGCCCGCGACGATCCGGCCGTCGCGCACCGCGACGAGGCGGTCGCCGTCCGAGAGGCCGCCAGCGAGCGAGCGCAGCAAGCGAGCGTCGACCGGGATCGAGACCGAGACGCGCCCGAGCACGACGCCGTTGTCGAACACCGTGACGCTCGCAGGCCCGTCTCCGAGATGGGCCCCCGGGACGCGGTCGAGGATCCGCGCCAGCGTCTTCCGGTCCCCGTCCCGGAGAGCGCGCTGGAGCGCCGGATCCGAGGCGCGCTGCTGCGCCGACCGGCTCGCGGCGTCCAACCGCGTGCCATAGGCCGCGACCGCCGCGCGCAGGCCGGCCTCGAGGCCCGCGTCGACCCTGCGGCTCTCGCTCCGCTTGGCCAGCGTGTCGTAGCCGTAGAACGCCACGGCGAGAGGCAGGAGCGCCAGGAGGGCGAACCAGAGAACGAGCTTGACCTTGAAGCTGAACATCGCGGCTAAAGCTTTCCGGGGGACTGCCGATAGAACGACCTAGGGTCTTTGTCGGTCAGAACGGGGGAATTCATGAGGTTTTCTTGGACGCAGGCGGCTGCGGGAGCACTTTTCGTCGGCCTCCTGGGAGGCCTGCTCGTGCTGCCGGGCCGCTTGATCGCGCCCGAGCACAGAGTGCAGGTTTCCCTGGGCTCGTTGCAGCAATCCGTCGGCGGCAGCGTCCAGGCTGCTCCGCGAGCCTCGCAGAGCGCACCGATCCTGCGGGTGACGCAGCCCGTTCGCCCGGCCGCGCGCCCCCAGAACCACCTTGCGTCGGTGGTCGTTCACATCAAGCGGCAGCGGGTACGGCACAGCCGGCCTGTCAGCCGGGCCAGGGTGCACCTTCCGGCGCGCCCGGTCGTCCAACACGCCGTCGTGGCCGCGCCCGTCGCGCCGAAGGCGTCGACGGTGGCAAAGCCCCGCCCCAAGCCGATTCCTACGCCGAAGCCGGTGCCCACCCCCGCGCCGGTCCCGACCCCGACGCCGACTCCACCCCCGGTCGGCTCGCCGGGCGCGATCCCCGCCGCAGTCCCCGAGCCGGCCCCCGCCCCGGCCGAGCCGACGCCCGCTCCAGTCACCCCCGCGATCAGGACTCTCGCGGACGCCGTGCTGCCCGTGCCCGTGCCCGCCCCGGTCATCCCCGCACCGGTCGTCACCGCCCCGGCCTTCCCCGTCCCCGTCGTTCCCGTCGTCCCCGTCGTCCCCATCCCCGCCCCGGACAGCGGCGGCCCCGGAAACAATGGCCCTGGAAACAATGGCCAGGGGAACGCCAACGGCCATGACGAGGACCACGGCAACGGGAACGGGCGGGGCCACGACGACCAGGGCCACGGCAACGGGAACGGGAACGGGCCAGGGAACGGAAACGGCAACGGCCACGGCGGCCGCTGAGCCAGGCACAATGGGCGCATGCCGCTCCTGATCACCCGCCGCCTCGGTCCCGTCGGCGTCGCTCTGACCGTCTGGGACGTCTGGCGCCGCCTGCCGCCGAAGCAGCGCCGGTGGGTGCTGCAGCAGGCGCGCGCACACGGGCCGCGGATCGCCAGGCAGGCGATGGAAGCGCAGCGGGCCCGCCGCCGGCGCCGGCCCTAGACGGTCAGCGCTTCGCGGACGATCCGGTCCTGCTCGATCAGGTGCGCCGTCGGGTAGCCCTCGGACGGGCTCGCCCGCCACGGGCGGCCGGCGAAGCGCAGCGGCACGCCGGCCGCGGCCTCCTCGAGGCGGTGCCGGAGCGACCGCCACGGCCCCATGTTCTGCGGCTCCTCCTGCACCCAGACGACCTCGTCGAGTGCCGGGTACGAGGCGACGACTTCCGCGGCGTCCTGCGTCGGGAACGGATAGAGCTGCTCGATCCGGGCGACGGCGACCGAGCCCGCCTGCGTGCGCGCCTCATGGCCGACGACGTCGTAGTAGATCTTGCCGCTGCAGAGGACGAGCCGGCGGACGGCGTCCTTCTCGGCACGCGGATCGTCGAGGACGGGCCGGAAACCGCCGTCTGCGAGATCGGCCAGCGTCGAGGTCGCCTCCTTGAGGCGGAGGAGCCCCTTCGGCGTGACCACGACGAGCGGCCGCGCGGTCGCGTCGAGCGCTTGGCGGCGCAGCAGGTGGAAATACTGCGCGGCGGTCGTGCAGTTCGCGATGCGGATGTTCTCCTGCGCGGCGAGTTGAAGGAAGCGCTCCAGGCGCGCGCTCGAATGCTCGGGCCCGTTGCCCTCGTAACCGTGCGGCAGCAGGAGCGTCAGCCGCGATGTCTCCCGCCACTTCGAGAGCGCGGACGAGATGAACTGGTCGATCACGATCTGCGCGCCGTTCGCGAAGTCGCCGTACTGCGCCTCCCAGAGAACGAGCGCCTCCGGAGCCGCCGCCGAGTAGCCGTACTCGAAGCCCATGCACGCGTACTCCGAAAGCGGCGAGTTGTAGACCTCGAACGACGCATGAGCCTCCTCGAGGTGCTGCATCGGCGTGTACGTCTCGCCGGTCTGCACATCGTGGAGCACGAGATGACGTTGCGAGAACGTCCCGCGCTGCGAATCCTGTCCGGTGAGGCGGATCGGGATACCGTCGACGAGCAGCGACGCGAAGGCGAGCGACTCCGCCTGGCCCCAGTCGATGCCGCCCTCCGCGAGTGCGGTGCGCCTGCGCTCGAGCTGCTTCGCGAGCTTCGGGTGCACCGTGAAGTCGTCCGGGGTACTCAGCAATTCGTCGGTCAGTCCCCGGAGTGTGTCCGCAGCGACCGCCGTGACCGGCTCCGCGGTCGTCGAGCGCGGGATCGCGCCGTCGTGTTCGACCTTCGACGCGGACGCATCTCCGAACGAGGCCTTCAGCCGTTCGTGCGCCGCGCGGAGCACTGATTCGACCTCGGAGACGAATCCCTCGGCTTCGTCGCGCGTCAACACGCCCTCGGCGATCAACTGCTCCTCGTAGAGCTCGCGCACACTCGCGTGGGCAGTGATCTGCTCGACCATCAGCGGCTGCGTGTACGCCGCCTCGTCCTGCTCGTTGTGGCCGAAGCGGCGGTAGCCGACGAGGTCGATGACGACGTCCTGCCCGAAACGGCGCCGGTACGCCATCGACAGCCGCACCGCGGCGATCGAGGCCTCGGGGTCGTCGGCGTTGACGTGGATGATCGGCACGTCGAAGCCCTTGGCGAGGTCGGACGAGTACCGCGTCGAGCGGCCTTCGTTCGGATCGGTCGTGAAGCCGATCTGGTTGTTCGTGATCAGGTGCAACGTGCCGCCTGTCGAGTAGCCGGCCAGGTCGTGCACGTTGAAAGTCTCGGCGACGACACCCTGGCCCGCGAACGCCGCGTCGCCGTGCAGGAGGACCGCGAGCGCGACGGACGGGTCGTGCGCGCCGTTGCGCGTCGAGCGATCGGTCTGCTCCGCGCGGGTGCGGCCCACCACAACCGGGTCGACCGCCTCGAGGTGGCTCGGGTTCGCGACGAGGCGCACGCCCACCTTGCCGTTCGCCGTCGTGCGCGTCCCGTGCGCGGCGAGGTGGTACTTGACGTCGCCGGTTCCGCCCTCCGGGTCGGAGGCGACCGCCTCGATCGTCCGCTCTCCTTCGAACTCGCGCAGGATGTACTCGTAGGGCATCCCGATCGTATGCGCGAGCACGTTGAGCCGGCCGCGATGCGCCATCCCCATCACGACCTCGTGGGCGCCCGCCTCGGACGCGAGCTCGATCGTCTCGTCGAGCATGGGGATCATCACGTCGAGCCCTTCGAGCGAGAACTGCTTCTGCCCGAGGAAGCGCTTGCGCAGGAACCGCTCCATCCCCTCCACCTCGCAGAGGCGGCGGAACAGGGTCTTCTTCTCGTCGGCGCTCAAGGACTGCCGGTAGCGGCCCGACTCGATCGCCTGGCGCAGCCAGACGCGTTGCTGGTGATCCGAGAGGTGCTCGAGCTCGTAGGCGATCGTGCCGCAGTAGGTCTCGCCGAGCTTCGGCAGCACGTCGGCGAGCGTCGTCCCGGGCACGTGCACGCGGAGGTAGGACGCCGGGATGCGCGCCTGGAGCTCGGGCGTCAGCTTCGGCTCGAGACGAAGCGGCTCGAGCGACGGGTCCCCGACCGGCTCCGAGCCGAGCGGGTCGAGCCGCGCCGCGAGGTGGCCATGCGTCCGGTGCGCCTTGACGAGCGCCATCGCCGCCGCCACGCCGCCGAGCAGCTGCGGGTCGAGAGCTTGTGTTGAGTCAACACTTGCGGGTTCCGGGGCGGGGGGAGCCGCCGTCGCGCCGCCGTTTGCGCCGTTGCCTCCGTCCCGCGGGAGGAGCTCGAGCAACCGTTTGATCCCCGGATGGGTGGCCACGAGCTGCGAATCGCCGCTCTCGAAGAGTGCGCGCCACTCGGACGGGACCGCCTCCGGGTTCTCGAGGTACTCGTCGAGCAGGGCGCGCGCGTAGCCGGCATTCAGGCCGTCGACGTCGTGCGTGCTCACCCCTGTGTTGTACCAGGGAAGGGGCGCTTGTCCTTGTTCCTAGAAGAGCGGGTGGTGCGTGATGATCTGCAGCGCCGCGCCGGCGATGAAGCAGACGCCGATGATCGCGTAGGCAAGCGGGATGATCCGGGGCTGCTCGCGGCTCATCACGGTCGCGATCAGCGCGAGGACGAGCGCGACCGGCGCGAGCCGGAACGGCCGGTAGACGAGCTCCAGCCCACCCGTGAAGATGGCGAGCGCCGCGAGCAGGCCTGCGACCGCCTCGGTGGGCGGCGTGCGATCGCGGGTGGTCGAGGTCACGCCGCGACTCTATCGCGACGCGCACGCGACGCACGCACGGCGTCGCGCGTCCCGTGCGGCCCGCCGCGCCGCGGACGCGGCCCCTTCGGCTTCCGCCACGGTTGCCACACGGAGTACTCGCTCGGATCGATACCCGGCTCGGGCTCGGCCCGGATCGCATACCACACGACCAGCCCGAGATAGACCATGGGGATCTTCAGGATCAGCAGCATGAAGACCAGCTCCCACGCTCCGGAGGACATCAGAGAAGTGTAAGAGATGTCTGACTCGGATCGAAGAGGTGACCGCCCTCGGGCGCTTCGTCCTGCGCCGTCGCTTCATCGTGATCGGCGCCTGGCTCGCCTTGACCGGATTCGGCGCCTCTGCGGCGCGACGGTACTAAAAGAGCATGTAGCCGCCGATCGCGAGCGCCGCCGGCGGCCGAACGGTATCCGAGAGGAGCAGCAGGCCCGGGACCGGCCCGAGCTGCAGCCCGGCGCCGAGCGCCACCTCGACGAGCGCGCGCGAGGAGCCGGGGATGCGGACGCGCACGTCGCCCGGCGCACGTGCGAGCTCCGCGGCGAGCGCGCGGGCCGCGGAGTCGCCGTCGCTGCCCGCGACCGGACCGATCTCGCCGCCGGGGAAGACGTAGCTGTATGCGCCG
>JABFWJ010000009.1 GCA_013362295.1 Thermoleophilia bacterium | reverse complement strand
GATCCAGAGCAGCAGCTTCACCGCGGCGACGCCGACGACGAAGAGGACGATGATGATCAGCAGGACAAGCAGCAATGCGGGCACGTGTGCTCCTTGGTCTGGGTTGAGGGTCGCTTTCTGGGGGGCGTTCTGCCCTCCCGCATCGACGCGTAACCGGAACCGCCCCCGAATCGTTTACGAGTTGTAACCGGTATGTGGCTTCGGGCGATCGCCGCGTACCGATTGCCAAGTCGTCTCCCGACGAGCGGGCGCCTCCCCCCGGGGCGCCCGCACTTTCTCCGGGTTAGACGAGTCCCGCGGTCTGCAGGAGCAGGAAGACGTTGAGCGAGACGATCACCGCAGCGATCGCCGACGCGGCGATCGTCGTGATGCGGTGATTGACCAGCGGGCCCATCACCTCGCGCTTCGCGGTGAAGACGACCAGCGGAATGAGCGCAAAGGGGATCCCGAACGAGAGGACGACCTGCGAGATCACGAGCGTTCGCGACGGGTCGACGCCGATCGCGATCACGACGAACGCCGGCAGCATCGTCACGAGCCGGCGGAGCGCGACGGGGATGCGCCGGCGGATGAAGCCCTGCATGACGACCTGGCCCGAGAGGGTGCCGACGGCCGAGCTCGAGAGTCCGGAGGCCAGCAACGCCAGCGCGAACAGCGTGCTCGACGCGCTCCCGAGGATCGGCTCCAGCGTCGCATGCGCGCCCTCGAGGGAGTCGACGTGCAGCAGTCCCTTCTGGAAGAACGTCGACGCGGCCATCACGAGCATCGCGATGTGGATCAAGCCTGCGATCGACATCGCGACAATCACGTCGATGCGCGTGTAGCGCAGCAGCGTGCGCGCGTCCTGGTGTGTCTCCGGGACGAGCCGGTCCTGGGTGAGCGCGGAGTGGAGGTAGATGACGTGCGGCATCACCGTCGCTCCGAGGATCCCGACGGAGAGCAGGACGGCCTCGTTGCTGCCGAAGCTCGGCGTCACCGCGTGCTTCAACACCTCGTCCCACGCGGGATGCGCGAAGGTGAGCTCGGCGAGATAGCAGGCGCCGATCAGGCCGACGAGCACGGCGATCACCGCCTCGAACGGCCTGAATCCCCAACTCTGGAGGCCCAGGATCGCGAACGCGGCGACGCCGGCGAGGAGAGCCGAGGGGAAGAGGCCCCACCCGAACAGCAGATGGAAGCCGATCGCGGCACCGAGGAACTCGGCGAGGTCGGTGGCCATCGCGATCGCCTCCGCCTGCAGCCAGAGCAGGAGCGACGCGCGCGGCGACAGCCGGTCACGGCAGACCTCCGGGAGGTTCTTCCCGGTCGCGATCCCGAGCTTCGCCGAGAGCGTCTGGATCAGCATCGCGAGCAGGTTGGCCGCGACGATCACCCACACGAGCCGGTAGCCGAACCGCGAGCCGCCGGCGACGTTGGTCGCGAAGTTGCCTGGATCGATGTAGGCGACGCAGGCGATGAACGCCGGCCCGAGAAACGGGAGGATGCGGAAGCGCGTGCGGTGGAGGGCCTCGTCGACGGTGCGGAGGCCTTCCGGCAGCACGGCCCGGGACTCGATCATCTCGTGATTTTAGCCGGACCTAAAAGTCAGCCGCGCACCAGGCGCAGATCGGCCAGGTTCCGGTAGCGCGCCTCGAGCGCGAACCCGTACCCGACGAAGAACTCGTCCGGGATCGTGAAGCCGACGTAGCGGACCGGCAGGTCGTCGACGAGACGGCGGTAGGGCCGGTCGAACAGGGTCGCGATCCTCAGGGAACCGGGCGCCCGCAGCGCCAGCGAGCGCACCAGGTAATGCATCGTCAGCCCCGTGTCGATCACGGCGTCGACGAGGATCACGTCGCGACCGGCGATCTCCGTGTCGAGGTCCTTGAGGAACCGGATCCCGTCGTCGCCGTCGCCGTACCCGGAGACCTCGACGAAGTCGAGGTTGTGGTGGATCGGGATCGAGCGCGAGAGATCGCAGATGAACGGGATGCAGGCCTTGAGCGCTCCGACGAGGAGCGGCTCGGAGCCCGCGTAGTCGCGCGTCATATCCGCGCCGAGCTCGCGGACGCGCGCGCCGAGCTCGTCCGCATCGAGGAAGACCGTGCCGATGCGCTCGTCGCGCTCGATCGTCGCGCTCAGGAGGCCTTCCGCAACCCGTAGCGGGTCGCGAGCCGTTCGAAGTCGCGCTCGTAGAAGAGCTTCACCTTCACCTCCGGGTAGAGCTCGCGGAGCTTCCGGAGCTTGCGGTTCTTCCGGGTGACAAGCGACTGCTTCATCACCGTCACCTCCAGGTACAGATCCTGCTCCGGGAGATAGAAGTCGGGCGTGAAAGCCTCCGTCACGCGACCCTCGTCGTCGCGGGCGAGCACGAACGTCGTCGGCTCGTACTGCCACGGAATGCCGTGCCAGTCGAGCACCTTTGCGTACTCGAGCTCCGCGGGGTTGGCGAAACGCGGCGGCTCGGAGCCGCAATATGCCTGGAAAACGGGCGTTTCCGGCACCACTGAGTCCAGAGTAGCAAGCGCTTCGGATGCTCTAGAGTCCCGTTTCTTGGCGCCGCTCACGATCGCCCAACTCTCGGACCTCCATTGCGGCTCGCCGCACTTCGTCCCGGACCTGATGGAGAGGGCGATTGCCGAGATCAACGACCTGAAACCCGACATCGTCGTCTGCTCCGGCGATCTGACCACCTTCGGCTTCAAGGAGGAGTACGCGGCGGCGAAGCGCTACCTCGATCGGATCGCCTGCGAGGCGCTCGTCGTGATCCCCGGCAACCACGATTCGCGCAACGTCGGCTACGTGCACTTCGAGGAGCTCTTCGGCGACCGCTCGTCGGTCCTGCGAGCCGCCGGTGTGACGGTGGTGGCGGTCGACTCCACCGAGCCGGATCTCGATCACGGTCAGATCGGGCGCGGCCGCTACGGCTGGATCGAGGAGCAGTTCGCCGCCGAGCCGGCCGACCTGCGCGTGTTCGTGCTGCACCACCACCTGCTGCCGATCCCGGGGACCGGCCGCGAGCGCAACGTCGTCTACGACGCGGGGGACGCGATCGAATGCCTCCAGCGCGCGGCCGTCCACCTCGTGCTCTCGGGCCACAAGCACGTCCCCTACGCGTGGAAGCTCGAGAACCTCTTCGTGGTCAACACGGGGACCGTCTCGACCCTTCGTCTTCGCGGCCACACGCGTCCCTGTTACAACGTCGTCGAGGTTTCGGGGACACACGTCGACGTGTGGCGCCGCTATCCGTTCCACGGACAGGAGCGAATCATCCAGTTCGATCTCGCGACGGGGGAGTACGAGAAGTACACCGGGCGGATCGAGCGCGAGGTGTCCGCCAAGCGGTGATGCGCGCGATCGCTCTCGTCGACGGAGAGCACTACGCGCCCGTGGTGCGGGACGCACTGCGGGCGCTGCCGTACGAGTGGGTGGGGGCGATCATGGTCGGAGGCACCGAGAAGCTGCGCGGCGACGCCGACTACGGCGTCCCCCTCGTCGACGGGTTCGGCGAGGCGGAGGTCGTCGTCGACCTCTCCGACGAGCCGGTGCTCGGGCCGGCGGAGCGGATGCGGTGGGCCTCGCGGGCGCTTGCGGCCGGCCTGCCGTACATCGGCGCCGACTTCCGCTTCGACCCGCCCGAGCTCGCACCCTTCGAGCTGCCGTCGATCGCCGTCATCGGCACGGGGAAGCGCGTCGGCAAAACGGCAGTGACCGCGCACCTGGCGCGGCTGCTCGCACGCGACCGCGACGTCGTCGTCGTGGCGATGGGCCGCGGCGGCCCGCCGGAGCCGGAGGTGATCGTCCGGCCGCCCAGCGTGGAGGAGCTCGTCGAGCGCTCCCGTGCCGGCCGCCATGCAGCTTCCGATCACCTGGAGATCGCGGCGCTCGCCGGCGTGCCGACGATCGGCTGCCGCCGGGCGGGCGGCGGCCTCGCGGGCGCGGTCACGATCTCCAACGTCGCCGAGGGCGCCCGGCTCGCCGCGGAGCGCGCTCCCGATCTGGTGATCTTCGACGGGAGCGGCGCGGCGATCCCGCC
>JABFWJ010000320.1 GCA_013362295.1 Thermoleophilia bacterium | reverse complement strand
ATGACGTCAGGCGTCAGGCGGAGCGGGTGGAGACGATCCTCGAGCGAGCCGCTCGAGGTCGTTGAGCCGGATCTCGACGAGCGGGCGAATGCTCTCCTCGAGCCCGTGCTCGCGGGCGACGGCGAGCGCCTGCTCGTAGCTTTGCCGGATCTTCTCCGCCGAGACGCCCTGTTTCAGGCGGTTGTCTCCGGTGAGCAGGAGGTCGTGGATCTTCTGCCGGGCTTTCGTTGCGTCCATATCGCGTTACCGTAGTGATATGCGGTTTGACCGGGTCCGCGTGCTCATCGTCGACGACCAGCGCCTGTTCGCGGAGGCGCTCGAGGCGATCCTTTCGACCGACGGCCGCATCAGCGTCGTGGGGCGTGCCGAGGACGGGCGCGGGGCCCTCGAGTTGGTACGCAAGCACGAGCCCGACGTCGTGCTGATGGACATCGCGATGCCGGTGATGGACGGCATTGAAGCGACGCGGGCGATCCGGGACGAGGCGCCCGAGACGAGGGTGATCGTGCTCACCGGGTCGGCCGCGCACCACGACGTCTCCCGGGCGCGATCGGCCGGCGCCGCGGGCTACGTGACGAAGGATCAGATCGCCGGCGACCTCGTGCGAGCGATCCTCGACGCCGCGGCTGCGTAGATGATTAATTCCCAATTGGAGCACCCGCGGATGGGGGCCTGCACGCGGCGCATCGTGCCCGCCTCGCCCGGCACCAAGGCCCACCGGCCTTGACACCGGCCGAGTCGACCACGCTGCTTGGTGCATGCCCTCCCCGCGAGCACACGAATTAGGAATCAATCATCTAGCCCGGATTGACGCGAGCTACACTGCCCGCCGCATGCTCCCGGTCTTCTCGGTGATCCACGTTCTGTTGTCGGCGGCCCTCGTCGGGCTGATCCTCATGCATTCCGGCCGCGACACGGGCATGGGCGGGATGGGATTCACGCCGCAGTCCCAGGGCGGAACCCACATCGTGGAGCGCAACCTGACCCGGCTGACGATCGTCGTCGCGGTGCTCTTCCTCGCGAACACGGTCCTCCTGTTTCGCCTGCTCAAGTAGCGCCGCGTAAACTCCCCGCCCATGCAATTGGCGGGGCTGCACCACGTGACATGCGTGTGCTCGGACGCGCAGCGGACACTCGACTTCTACCGGGACCGCCTCGGGTTCACGCTCGTCAAGAAGACCGTCAACTTCGACGACCCGCACAGCTACCACCTCTACTTCGGCGACGAGGCCGGCAGGCCCGGAACGCTGATCACGTTCTTCGAGTGGCCGCGCTCGGAGCCTGGCCGTCTCGGCCGCGGGACGCTCGAGTCGATCGGGCTCGAGACGCCGCTCGTCGAGGAGGAGGCCGAGCTCGAGGACCCCGACGGGTTGCGCCTGCGCGTGTACGCCGGCTCGGCGCCGCGGCTGCGGGACGTCGCCGCGATCGGCAACCCGGATCTCTACGCGGGCTTGTTCGCCGAGGATGCGCCGCTGCACTTCGCCGAGCCGCTTGAGGACGCTGCGCTGATCGGCGCCGGGACGACGCACCACATCGCATGGCGCGCGAAGGACGACGCGGAAGAAGAGGGTTGGCTTGCGCGCCTCACCGAGCTCGGCCTCCGTCCGACGCCCGTTCAGGACCGGAAGTACTTTCGCTCCATCTACTTCCGGATGCCCGACGGCATCCTGATCGAGATCGCCACCGACGAGCCCGGCTTCCTCGTCGACGAGCCCGAGGACTCGCTCGGGCAGGGCCTTTCCCTGCCCCAGTGGCTTGAGCCGGAGCGCGCGACGCTGGAGCGCGAGCTCACGCCGATCGACTGAAGCGCGGGTACACTACGCGCGCTCTCTCGCGCTGGTGGCGGAATTGGTAGACGCGCTAGGTTGAGGGCCTAGTGGCCATTGCGGTCGTGGAGGTTCAAGTCCTCTCCAGCGCATCAAGCCGCCCCTCGAGGGCGGCTTTGATTTCGGTACGTTCTCCCGCGTGAGCGAGGCGCTGGCAGCCCTCTACGCCGGTGACGCGGGGCGCGCGCGAGAGCTGTTGCCTCCCGACGAGGACCTCTCGGTCTTCGAGGCCGCGGCCTTCGGCCGCGTCGAGCGTCTGCGCGCGATCCTGCAGGAGCGGCCCGCCGAGGCGCAGGGCTTTTCCGCGGACGGCTTCACTGCGCTTCACCTCGCCGTGTTCGGGCTGCAGGAGGATGCTGCGCGCGTCCTGATCGAGCACGGCGCGGAGCTCGACGCCGTCTCGAGGGCGAGCTTCGCGCAGGTCACGCCGCTCGGAACCGCCGCGTTCGTCCGCTCGGTGCCGATGGCGCGGCTCCTGCTCGACGCAGGCGCCGACCCGGACGCCAACGATCGCGCCGCCCGAGCGACCGCGGCAGCGAACGGTGACGAGGAACTGATCCGCCTCCTGGACGCCGGCGCACAATAGTTCCTCTTTCGGCGCGTTTGCGTCACCTCGGGGAAGCGACGCAGGTGTACACCTGTGGAGATGCGCAGGCGTACACAGGTGTTCCTGACCGACGAGCAGTATGCGTTCCTCCATGCTGAGAAAGGGCGCACCGGCCTCTCGGTGGGCACGCTCGTCCGCCGGGCGATCGACGAGACCTACAAGCTCGAGCACCGGCCGCGCCTTCATGGTTGGCAGGCAAGCGTCGGCTGGTGGCGCCATCCGGACGCCGCCGTCGTCGGTCGCCGCGCCGGCGTCGGATGACGTCCGGGACGAATTGACGCCGTCCGGAGGAATCTCTACTCTTCTGGCGAACACACGTTCGACCGACACCCAACCCCGGAGGGAGCGCGCGTGCTCACCGCCCGCCAACAAGAGATCTGGAACTACCTCGTCGAGTACGTCGACCGGCACGGCTACCCACCGACGGTGCGCGAGATCGGCGAGCAGGTGGGGCTCGCTTCGCCGTCGACCGTGCACGCCCATCTCGCGAACCTCGAGCGCGCGGGCCTGCTGCGACGCGATCCGACCAAGCCGCGCGCACTCGAGCTGATCGGGCGCGAGCGGCGCGAGCCGGAGCCCGCGGTGGGCGGGTCCGCGGACGTGACGCGGCTTCCCCTCGTCGGCGAGATCGCGGCGGGCGGGCCGCTCCTCGCCGAGGAGCACATCGAGGAGTACGTGCCGATGCCCTCCTCGACCAAGGGCGACTTCCTCCTGCGCGTGAAGGGGGACTCGATGATCGAGGCCGGCATTCTCGACGGCGACCTCGTGATCGTCCAGCGCGCCCAGGATGCGCGCAACGGCGAGATCGTGGTCGCACTCGCCGGCCAGGACGAGTCCGCGGACGAGGCGACGGTCAAGACGTTCTACCGGGAGCGGGGCCGGGTGCGCCTCCAACCCGAGAACTCCGCGCTCGAGCCGATCTATGCGCAGCACGTCCAGATCCTGGGGCGTGTCGTGGGGGTCTTCCGGGAGCTCTAGTGACCCCGATCGCGGCCTTTCACCGGACGCTCGATCAGGAGCTGACCGCGCTCCTGCGCGGTGCGTCGCTCGAGTGCCTCGTCTGCGGCGAGTTCGTCATGCATGCGCGCGGCGGGAGCGCGTTCTGCCCCGAATGCAGCAGCCAATTGGCGGACGAGGACGCGCTCGAAGGCGGAAATACGGGGCTAGAATGCACCGTGCAGGCCGGGTGATCGCGGTCGGGTGACTCGTCAGCCGACCGAGGAAAGTCCGGACACCGCAGGGCAGGACGCTGGCGCAAGCCAGGCGGCGAAAGCCGACGGAAAGTGGAACAGAAAGTAGACCGCCGACGGCGTGTTCTCCGGAGACGCCGCCGGTAAGGGTGAAACGGTGGGGTAAGAGCCCACCAGCGTCGCGGCGACGCGGCGGCTCGCCAAACCCCGTCCGGTGCAAGGCGAACAGGGCCCGTCATCAGGTTGCCCGCCGAGGGCCCGGGTAGCTGCCGAGAGGGATGGTCACCCTCGACAGAATCCGGCTTACAGGCCTGCTACAGCGAAGCCCCCGCGAGGGGGCTTCGCCATCTCGACGTCACTCGTCGTCGTCCGGCGTGACGTCGTCCTTGTCG
>JABFWJ010000402.1 GCA_013362295.1 Thermoleophilia bacterium | reverse complement strand
ATTGACCGCGATCCGATACAGCCACGTGTACGGCGTCGCGTCACCGCGGAAGCGCTCCAGGTTGCGCCAGGCCTGCACGAAGGTGTCCTGCACCGCCTCGTCGACGTCGCGGGCGTCGTCGAGCAGCCGGTAGCAGACGGCGCCGATCCGCCGCTCGAAGGCGCGCACGAACTCGGCGAACGCGTCGAGATCGCCGGCGCGTGCCTGCTCGAGCAGCTCGCGTTCGCTGACTGCCATCGCCGGGGGATCGTATGCCCGGAATCGTTTCGAGGGCATACCGCATCTACGATGATCAGACCAGATGAGATCGCTGATGGACATGATGGTGGGTTCGTGCGAGGAGACGCGCGAGCAGCTTTCGGCTCACGTCGACGGGGAGCTGGGCGGTCTGCGCCGCCTGCGCGTCCGCCTCCACCTGGCGGGCTGCGACGCCTGCTCGGCCGTCGCGCGCTCGCTGCGTCAGACGATCGAGCGGTTGCACGAGCTCGAGGACTCCTTCGCGCCCGGGCCGGCTCCCTCGGTCGCCCCGGCGGTGGTCAAGCGGATCCGGCGACTCGACGGCGAGTGAGCGCGGCCGGCCGGCGGCTGCGATCCTCCTCCGACTACGCGCCGATTCGTGACTACGCGGCGATCGGCGACGGCCGCACCGTCGCGCTGGTCGAGCGCGGCGGATCGGTGGATTGGCTGTGCCTGCCGGATCTCGACTCGCCGAGCGTGTTCGCCGCCCTGCTCGATCGCGACCGTGGCGGCTCATTCCTTCTCCGTCCCGCCGGAGCCTTCCAGTCCGTGCGGCGCTATCGGAACGGCTCGAACGTGCTCGAGACGACCTTCACGACCGGGGCGGGACGGGCGCGCGTCGTCGAGGCGCTGACGCTGGCGGGCCCTGGCCTGGAGCCAGGGCGGGAACTCGTGAGGCGGGTCGAAGGCATCTCCGGCCAGGTCGACTTCGAACTCGAGCTGAAGCCGAGATTCAACTACGGCCGCCGCCGACCGCGCCTCCGCGTTCACGGCCTCACCGGCTACGCCCTCGACAAGGGCGCCGCGCTGGCGCTGCTCGCCTGGCCGGACGCGCACCTGGAAGCCGGAGACCAAGTGATCACGGGCAAACTGTCCGTCACCGCGGGCGAGCGGGCGCACGTCGTGCTCGCAAGCGCAACCGGCGAGCCTCTCGTCCTGCCCAGTCGCGACGACGCCGACCGCCGCCTCGACCTCAGCAACGACTACTGGTCCGCCTGGGCGGAGACTCGCACCTACCAGGGACCCTGGCGCGAACAGGTACGCCGAAGCGCGCTCGCGCTGAAGCTGCTCGTGCACGCGCCGACCGGCGCGGTTGCGGCCGCGCCGACCACGTCGCTACCCGAGCAGATCGGCGGCGAGCGCAACTGGGACTACCGCTTCGCCTGGGTACGCGACAGCGCACTCACGATCGACGCCTTCCTCACCGTCGGCTGCGCGGCCGAGGCCCGCTCCTTCTTTTGGTGGCTGCTTCATGCCTCGCAGATCTCGCGGCCGCGGCTAGAGGTGCTCTACCGTCTGAACGGCGGCACACGCGCCGAGGAGCAGACGCTGCCGCTCGCCGGCTACGGGGGTTCCGCGCCGGTGCGGATCGGCAACGGCGCGCTCGAACAGCTCCAGCTCGACCTGTACGGAAACCTGCTCCAGTCGGCCTGGCTGTTTGCGCAGAACGGCCATCGGCTCGACGCGGAGACGGGGACGCGGCTCGCGGACACCGCCGACTACGTCTGCAAGATCTGGCGGCAGAAGGACGCCGGCATCTGGGAAGTGCGCAGCGAGCCGCTCCACTTCACGCAGTCGAAGATGATGTGCTGGCTCGCGCTCCGACGCGCGCTCGACCTCGCCGAGCAAGGCGCCCTCCCCGACCGGCACGCGAGCCGCTGGCGCGGCGAGCTCGACCGCATCGGCGAGTTCGTCGAGAGCCACTGCTGGTCCGAGGACAAGCGCAGCTACTCCCGCTTCGCCGGTGGCGACGAGCTGGACGCGAGCGTGTTGCTGGCCCTGATCTTCGGCTACGGCGCCGACGCCGACCGCGTCGACACGACCGTCGAGGCGATCCGGCGCGAGCTCGCAAACGGCCCGTTCGTGCGTCGCTATAGCGGCGACGACGGCCTCAGCGGCGGCGAAGGCGCCTTCCTCGCCTGCTCGTTCTGGCTCGTCGAGGCGCTCGCCAAGATCGGACGCCGCAACGAAGCGGCGGCGCTGCTCGACGACCTGGTCGCGCTCGCGAACGATGTCGGTCTCTACCCGGAGGAGATCGACCCCGACACCCAGGAGTTCCTCGGCAACTTCCCGCAAGGCCTCAGCCACATCGGGCTGATCCGCGCCGCCGCCGCGCTCGCCGAGGAACCGCAAGCGTGAGCGTCTGGGGCGCCCTCGCCGGCGGCGTCCTCGGCACGCTCGTGCTCACCACGGTGCTCCGCGCAGGCAGCGAGCTGCGCCTGACCCGCATCGACCTCCCCTTTCTACTCGGCACCGTCTTCACCGACGACCGCTCACGCGCCAAGGCGATCGGCTACCTGCTCCACTTCGTCAACGGGCTCGCCTTCGCACTCCTCTACGACGCGATCTTCCGCGCCATCGACCACGCCGGCTGGTGGCTCGGCACCCTACTCGGGCTCGCCCACGGACTCTTCGCCGGCACCGCGCTCGTCAACATCCTGCTCCCGGTCGTGCACCCGCGCATGGGCACGCCCGCATCCACGGCCAACCGGCTCGCCCTGCTCGAGCCGCCGGGCTTCATGATGCTCAACTACGGCCTCGGCACGCCGGTGCTCAGCCTCGCCGCCCACGCCCTCTACGGCACGCTCGTCGGCGGATTTACGAGCCTGGCCTCATGAGCTCCTACCCGCGTCGCGTTCCGGCGAGCACGCCGAGATTGGAGACGATGAACGGAACGAGGAAGTTGAGCGCCATCTTGATCCCCGTCGCGGCGGAGACGTCTCCGTGGACGAGGCTGTCGCCCTCGTTGATCCCGGTCAGCACCAAGCCGACGACCGCCGCGATCCGGCCCGTTCGCCGCAGCGTTGGGGGCGCGCAGCAGACGTCGATGGCGAGCGCGATCCGCGTCCGAACCGGCGCTGCCGCCGCGACCACGGTGTCCGGCGCTTCTCTTCGCGACTCGGTCATCTCATCGGCATGCTGAGGCACCCGCACGTTCGATGCGTCCTGCGCATGCTGCGATCCCCGCTCCGGCATGGCTGACACGACCGCACCGGCGGTCGGCGAGCGCGCGTGTCCGTTCGACCTGGTCGACCTCGACGGCGGGCGCGTGCGCTTGGACGACCTGCGCGGGCAGGCGTTCCTGCTCGTCTTCCTGCGCCATGCCGGCTGACTGATCTGCCGCGCGCACCTCGTGAAGGTGCTCCATCACCGCCAGCGGATCGACCAGCGCGGCACAGCGCTCTTCGTTGTCTTCGACCCGCCGGAGCGGCTGCGCGATTCGCTGCTGCGCGGGCTCGAGGTTCCCTACCCCGTACTCGTCGACCGGGAGCGCTCCGCCTACCGCGCCTGGGGGCTCGCACGTGGATCGGTCCTGAGCATCTGGGGCGATCCGCACGTCTGGCTGCGGTACACGAGCGAGCTTGTGCGCGGCGCGCGCCTGCGACCTCCCGGTGCGGACACGCTGCAGCTCGGCGGCGACTTCGTCGTCGATCCCGGCGGGACCGTCGTCTACTCGCGCCCGCAGCGGCGAGACGATCGCCCGCCGGTCGCCGAGCTTCTACACGCGCTCGAGCGCGCGACGACAACGACTCGGTGAACCGCCGACACCGCTCGCGACATCTAACGAAGCGCCGTGCACAGGCTGCTCGCCATCGCCGTTCTCGCGCTCCTGGTGACTGCCACGGGTCGATTGGCTCGCCTTGCGCGAGCCGGTGATCGAGCTCAGGGTCGGCAGGGACGTGCGCGCCTACCCGCTGCAGATCCTGATCTGGCACGAGATCGTCAACGACCGTCTCGGCCGCGTTCCGGTCGCGGTCACCTTCTGCCCGCTCTGCGACACCGCGATCGCCTTCGATCGGCGCGTGCGCGAGCGGATGCTCTCCTTCGGCACCACCGGCGACCTGCGCAACTCCGATCTGGTGCTTGTCGTCGTGCTCGCAGAGCACCGTGCCGTCGGCTGCACGCAGGTGGGTCATCGCGCGCAAGCTAGCCGACCTGGGGGAGCAGGCGCGGCATTCGCCGCGCCTGCCCGGCGGTTACGTCAACGGCTCGCTACGGCCTCGCCTCGCACGGCGCTTTCGACGCTCGCGTCGTAGGCGTCGAGAAACTCGTCGACAGACAGGACGGCGTGCGAGATCATCGGATAGAGCTGGACCATCGCCTCGTAGGCCTCGGCCCCGCCGACGGCCGCCGTCGCGTCTTTGATCACCGTGACGTGGTAGCCGCGCTCCATCGCGGTTCGGACCGTCGACTCGACGCAGAGCGTTCCGGACATTCCTGCTGCCACGACGTACTCGACGCCATGCTGACGGAGCTGCGCGTCGAGGTCGGTCGTCGCCAGGACGTCGATGTTCTTGTGCGGCGAGACGACGACCTCGCCGGAGCGCGGACGGATCTCCGGGTGGAAGTCGGCTCCCCAGCTGCCGGCCTCGAACATGCGGTGTTCGTACATCGCCTTGTGAATGCCCGAGAGGTGCTTCCAGGTCGTGAAGTCCTCCTCGGTGTACGACATCGGAGCGAAGAAGATCGGCAGACTCCGCTCTCTCGCGCTTTCGAGCAGGCGTCTGAGGTTCTCGACCACTCCGACTCGGGCGAGCTCGTCCTTGACAAGCGGGTATGCCTTTCCGCCTTCGGAGAGAAAATCGTTGACGGTGTCGATCAGCACGACTCCCGTCTGGTTGCGCTGATATGCCGCGTCGGCCATTGGACAACTCCTGGATCGGAATGATTGGGCGTAGTCAGACAAACAAAGAACGGCCGACCGGCCGCGTCAGTCGAGTGTGGCGACGAAGATGCAGTCGAAGCTGATCTGATTCGGGAAGTTGGTCATATTCACCGCACCCGAAAGGCGCACGGTGCCGCTTACGTCCGAAAACTCGCCGGTGCCGCTCAGGATGTTCTTCGTCCCGGGATCCGGGATGAAGCCGGTGATGTGGGTCACCGACGGCGAATTGATCGTCGTCGGCTGCACCGTCGTCTGCTCGCGGGACACGAATGATCCCTCCGACAGGTTGAAGAAGGTGGTGGCGCCGGCGACGGCGATGGCGCTGCCGTTCTGCGTGATGTCGGCGAGCGCGTCGGTCGCCGTGCCGACCTGAACGTGGGCCCCGTCCTTGAACTCGAAGAGCGGCGCGGTGTAGCAGAACGGCGTCTTCGTCGTGCCGGCCTCCGTCTTAGGAATCCGGCAGGTGTGCGCGTTCGCCGTCCCGAAGAGATGGAAGACACGGACGGTGCTGCTCGCGGCGCGAGCGGACCCGGCGGAGCTCGACGGCCCGGCGGCAACGCCGAAGACACCGACGACGACGATCACGGCGAGGAGCGAAGTCGGAATCGCGAACTTGCGTTGCTTCTTCATCTTACGCCTCCAGATTTGAGTCTCCGCGCGCGGCGGAGAACGAGGATCAGCGTGTTGCAGCCGCAAAGGAGCGGTGCGAGGTGGAGAGCGCGTTCGCGCCCGGGCGCGCCTCCGCAGATCGTGACCTGGGGGATTGCATAACCGCTGGTCAACGGCTGATCCCACCGCGGTGCACGAACCAAGACCACGCTTCGGTCCCACAAGGTTTCCGATGCCGTGCGCGCGGCGAACGATTCGTCGACCGCGCGCCGACTCGCGCGCCCGCTTCCGCCCGTTACCGGCAGGCGCTCGACCGTAATTCCGGTGAACCGCCCGCGGGCGTGGTGGAAGGTGAGCGCAGTCCGCCGGGCGAGCGTCAGTAGCCACGCAGCGGCGCTCCGCGGCCGCGATCGAACAGGTGCGCCTTACGCCAGACGCGGACGAACACCTCTTGGGCGCAGTCCTCGAGATCGGACCCGGCGATCGAGCGGCAGGCGCGCTCGATCGCGCACCGGTACCGCTGGCTGAGCTCCTCGAAGGCGGACCCTGGTCGACCGCCTGGAGCAACTCGGGTGCGGCCGCCCCAGCCGAGGCGAGCGACGCCGCCTGCATGCGCTCGAGCGCACGGCGACAGCGACCTCCTGAACCGCCGGAGCCGCTCGCACCATCTAAGTGGGTGTCGTGCACAGGCTGCTCGCCGTCGCCGTCCTCGCCCTCCTCGTGGGTGCCACGGGCGCAGGCCGCGCCGCGACCGCAAAGGGCTGCACGGCGCCGGTCGAGATCGCCTCTGGGTTCAGAACCGACTTCTGCCGCCACCTGGTGCCCCTGTCCGACTTCCATGCCGGCGGCCCCGGCAAGGACGGCATCCCCGCGCTCGACCACCCGCGCTTCGCGCCGGCCTCATCGGTCGACTGGCTCGCACTGCGCGAGCCGGTGATCGAGCTCAGGGTCGGCAGGGACGTGCGCGCCTACCCACTGCAGATCCTGATCTGGCACGAGATCGTCAACGACCGCGTCGGCCGCGTTCCGGTGGCGGTCACCTTCTGCCCGCTCTGCAATACCGCGATCGCCTTCGAGCGGCGTGTGGGCGGGCGCACGCTCTCCTTCGGCACCACCGGCAACCTGCGCAACTCCGACCTCGTGATGTACGACCGCCAGACGGAGTCGTGGTGGCAGCAGTTCGGCGGCCAAGCGCTTGTGGGCCGTTACGCCGGGAGGCGCCTCCACCAGCTCCCGGCGCGGATCGTTGCCTGGAGCGAGTTCGCGCGCATGTATCCGCGCGGCCTGGTGCTAACCCGCAACACTGGCTTCTCCCGCCCCTACGGTCAAAATCCCTACAGCGGCTACGACGACGCGTCGAAGCCACCGTTCTTCCCGGTCGCCCACGGCGGCGACCACCGGCTGCGGCCCAAGGAACGGGTCGTCTTCCTCGAGCGCGGCCGACAGGCGGCCGTCGTACCGTTCTCAGTGCTCCAACGCAAGCGGCTTATCCGCGTCACGGTCGGCGGACACCACCTGGTCGTACGCTGGCATCGAGGCGTGACGTCCGTACTCGACTCAGGCTCGATCGCGGACGGCCGCGACGTCGGGGCGGCGAGCGTCACCGAAAACGGCAAGCCGGTCATCTTCGACGAGCCCTTCTGGTTCGCGGTCGCCGCATTCCGGCCGCACGTCCGAATCGTCCGCTAGCTGTGGCGCTGCGGAGGGGTCGCGGGAGCGATGAGCCAAACCCCCGCGACCCGGGAGCCCTTCGCTCCTACGGCGCGACGACCGGGCACCGAAAGTCCGCGCTACCAGCGCGCGTAACCGTCACATCGCCAGCCGCTGCAGCCGCGGCGACTGCTTCGTCCGAAGTGAGCACGTACGGCGTGACGCCTGGCTTGAACGTTACGAGCCAGACCTGCCAGCTTCCACCGTGGTACGGCCCGTCGCCGGGAGCAACGCCGGCGATGCCGAGCTGCGCGGCGGCCCCATTTGTGACCTTGAAGAACGGATCCTCACCCGTCCCAGCGGCGATCGGCGCCGGCGTGACGACAGTGCCGACGACGGCGCCGTCGTGGAACAGCGAACCCTTCGCGGTATCGGCCATCGCCGGGACGGCAACGGCCAAGGCGCCGCCGACGGCTGCTGCGGCGAGCGCGAGTCTCAGATGCATGTCTTGCCTCCCGAATCGATTTCCGCGCCGACGCTACCCGCGGCGGATTACGAGACCCTTACAACTTCCTTAACCGTTCCGGAACTCTTCGCAGACGAGGGAGTCGCGGGTGGGATCCTCGGCTAGCGCCGCCCAGCGGGGATGGTGCCGCCCCGCCCACTCCGCATCGACGGTGCCGTGGGTGATGCCGCGCAGAGCATGCCTTGTCGACGGATGGATCAGCGACAGGTAGAGGTGGCCGGCGAGCAGGACGAGCGAGGCGTACATGAGCCCGTCGTGGAGCAGGATCGTGTTCGCGAGCCGGAAGCGGGTGTCGCGCTCGCCGTACCAGAGCAGGAAGCCCGAGATTGCGAACAGGACGGCGAAGGCCGCGGTCGCGATCGCGTTCAGCTTCTGCCCCGCGTTGAAGCGGCCCGCCCGGCCACCGCGGCGGAGCAGCCAACGCAAGTCGTCGGCGTCGAAGCGCTCCAGCTCACGGATCGTCTCGCGCAGGCCGTGGCCAAGGCCGAGCACGAGCAGCAGCGCGATCAGGGTCGCCCAGGCGAGGCCCGTGTACAGGTGCACGTCCTTGATCAGGTTCCGGCGCGCGACCAGCTCGGACAGCCGCGGCAGGTAAAGGACGAGCCCCGACCCGAGCAGGACGAAGAACGCCGTTGCATGAGCCCAGTGCAGGGCGCGTTCGGTGCGCGAGAAGCGCCGGATCGTCCGCTCAGGCGCCATTCGAGTGGGCGACCCAGGCGTCCCGGTCGTAGCCGAGCTTCTCCCAGAAGCCGTCGCGCGGGTGCGCGACGAGCTCGATCCGCTCCACCCATTTGACGTTCTTGTAGCCGTACATCGCCGGCATCACGACCCGTACCGGTGCGCCGTGCGGGCGAGACAGCGGCTGCCCGTCCATCTCGTAGGCGAGCATCGCGTCGGCGCGGAGCGCCTGGGCGAGCGTGAGCGTGTCCTCGTAGGGGTTCTCTGCCGAGACGAAGCGCAGCGCATGCGCCTGCGGCAGCGGCCCGGTCAGCGCGAGCAGATCGCGGAAGCGCACGCCGGCCCAGCGGACGCCTCCGACGCTCCAGCCGGTGACGCAGTGGAAGTCGGAGGTCTGTTCCGCGCGCGGCAGTCGCAGCAGCTCGTCGTAGCCCAGCTCGCGCGGGCGGCGGACGAGGCCGTCGATGCGCAGCCGCCAGGTACCTGGGTCGAAACGCGGCATCGAGTCGCCGATCGTGTAGATACGCCAGCCCTGCGACGGGAGCAGCGCCTTCGCTCCACCGGGCAGCAGCGAGTCGAGCAGCCGCAGGGCGGGCGAGGCCCAGGCGAGCGAGGAGAGGCCGCCGGCGACGACGAGCAGGAAGGCGGCGCGTCCGTACGGCCTGCCGGCGGGTGCAGGTGCTGGCGACAACGGTTTTCGGCTGCCCGGGCGGCGTGACCCAGAAGTGCGCCCAGGCGCGTCTCCCCGGAAGGTTGAAACGGGCGCGGCAGGCGCCGCCGGTTTCGACCATGAACCGGCCGACGGTGCTCTTCCGCTCGCCGCTGCCGCCGGCCCAGAGCACGAACGTATCGCCGCCGCGGGCCGGAAGGCCGCGCGCAACGAACGTCAGCGACGTGTTCTCGGCGTCCTCCCGCTTCAGCGTCGCGCGGCCGATCGGCTGCCCGGCCGCGGTGCGTAGCGTGAACTGGCGCAGGCCAGGATTGCGGGGCAGGAACATCACGACGAGGAGCACGGCGAGGGCGGCCGCCACGAGCCCGGAGGGGAAGTGCAGCCAGCGACCCTTGCCGAGACGGCGGCGCTCCTTCCGGCGTGCGGCGGCGGCGCCGCGGAGGGCGCGGTCGACCCGGCCGTGCAGGAACAGCTGCCGCTGGCAGTCGTGGCAGGCCGCGACATGGGCGAGCAGCTCCGGCTGGTCGCGGTCGTCGAGCAGGTCGGGCAGGCGCGTCCAGGCGTGCTCGTGCGTCATGCCCTTTCCTCGTCGAGGATGGTCGCGAGCCGATGCAGGCCGCGGCGCGTCCAACTCTTGACCGAGCCGAGCGGGACGCGCAGCTCGGCCGCGATCGCGCTCTGACTCAGGTCGTGGAAATAGGCGAGCTCGAGCACGCGCCGCTCACGCTCGGGCAGCCGCTCGAGCGCCGCCTCGACCCAGAAGCGGTCGACGTCGGGCGGCTCGACCACGCTGGTCTCGTCGGCAAGCTCATCGGGTAACGGCAGCCCCCGGCGCGGGCGAACATTGAGCGCGGTACGGCGGGCGAGCGTCAAGAGCCAGGCGGGGGCGCTCCCGCGGCCGCGGTCGTAGAGCGACGCCTTGCGCCAGATACGGACGAACACTTCCTGCGCGCAGTCCTCCAAGTCACCGCCGACGATCTGCCGGCAGGCGCGCTCGATCGCGCGCCGGTAGCGGTGCCGCAGCTCCTCGAACGCCGGCTCGCTGCCCTCGCCGATCGCGCGCAAAAGCTCGGCGTCGCTCTCGGCCGAAGGAGGCGGTGCGACGGCGGCGCGGTCGAGTTGCTCCGGGATCACATCATCAGGTACAGGGGCCATCACCCGCTTGGATGCGCTGGGGCGGATGATCGGAGCGGCGGGGTGGGGCCGCGCATCGCCGCGCGGCCCCAGATGCCGCAGCTACTTGACGTTCACGGTGACCGAGGCCTTGGCGCCGATCGTGGGCGCGTGCGTGTTGTCCTCGAGGATCGCGATGAACTTGTGCTGGCCGGGCTTGATCCCCGCCAGCGAGACATGGAAGGACTTGCCGCAGCTCATGCCGAGCATCGTCCCCATCCCCATCATCCCCATCGTCGTCGTGTCGACGTTGGCGTGCCAGTGCCCGTAGCCCTTTACCGGCGCCTTGCCGTAGAGCGCGCAGGTGAGCTTGAAGTTCTGCGCCGCGACGACCAAGTTGAAGCTGCCGTGCACGGTCGCGCCCGGCTTCGGCGAGACGATCGAGACCGACGGCTTGCCGGGGAAGCTGAGCGGCTTCACGGCCGGCAGCGGATGGGACGGCTTGTAGGTGAAGCTGATCTGCTTCATCGCCTTCATGTCGTCGGCGTGGTCGTTCGCCGCCGGGATGAACTGCACCGTGTGCTTGCCCGGCTTCACGTTGAGCATGCTGATCGAGCTCCGGGGGCTGCAGATCATGTTGATCAGCGACTTGTCCAGCTCGATGTGGTAGTGCCCGATTCCCTTCCGGTTGGCGGTGCCGGCGTAGCGGCAGTCGACCTTGAAGTGGGTGACCTTGACGCTGGTCGCCAGACTGTTCCCCGTCAGCGTCGTGCCTGTCGCGGGCGACCGCACCTTTAGATGTGCACCGGTGTTCGCGGTCATCATCGGCGGCGCTCCCAGCGCGACAGCCGTCGCGTAGACCGCACTGAGCGCCGCCACCGCGACCGCCCCAAGCCTCGTCTTGTTCCGACGCATACGCACGGACCCTCCTTGATGATTCGTTGCCAGGCGCGCGCGGCGCCTGGGAGGCGATCGGCCTCCATCCGAGCTACAGCCGCGGCGCGCCTTTCGGATGCAGGGGTCAGGCGACGCTGAAGCTGCCGTGCATGATCGTGCGGTGCGGGTCGCAGCGGTAGCGGTAGAGCCCGCGCCCGAGCCGCACCGTCCAGGTCACGCCGCCGGTGTTCTGTACCGAGGTCTTCTTGTTCACGCCCGGCCCGAAGAGATGGAAATTGTGGATCGGGGAGAGGTCGCGGATCCGGATTGAGTACGTTCCCGGCTTCAGCTGCTTCACGAGCTTTCCCTCGGCTGTCTTGAGCGTGATCGTGAAGCCGGGGCCGACCGTGCCGCGCAGTACCGTTGAACGGACCGCCGCGGGAGCGTGTCGCGGCACGGCGAGTGCGAAGACGAGCAGGAGCAGCGGCACAGCGAGAACCGCGAGACGTTTCAGGTGCTTTGTTCCTTTCGGTACTGAGGAGGTACAGCCCACTCGGCGCCGGATGCACGTGTCGAGCTCAACGATCGGCCCGCAAGCGAACGGCGTCCGCCAGGAAAGACCGAGTTGCGTGTAGACCAGCTCGGGCACGGAGATGTCCGCGAGGAACAATCGCCCGACGGCCCCGCGTGCGCCGTCTCCGCGCAGCGCGGTCTTCGGCGCGGCAAGCGTCATCGTCGCTTCGGCGGCGATATGCGGTCTGCGCAACTCTCCGCTTGCGAGTTCGAGCCCGGGTGGCGCATCGAGCGCAAGTACGCGCCGGCCGCCGCTCCAGCGGATCAACTCGGCCGCCGCGCCGTGCGGTTCGCCGCGCTGGCTGTAGCCGAGCAGCGCGTCGAGGACGAGCTCCGGCTCGCCCAGCCGGTCCGGCCGCTCGTGGATCGGAATGCGCAGGCGGCGCGCGATCTCGAGTTGCTCGGCCGGCACCGGAGCCAAGCCGCCGACGGTTGCGTCGAGCGCGATGCCGACTTGTGCGCCGGCGACCGCGAGATGGCGCGCGGCGACGAGTCCGCCCCCGCCATTTCCGCCCGGACCGGCGAGGACCACGATCGAGCGCCCGCTGCTGTCGCCGCCGAGCAAGTGACGGGCCACCTCGGCGAGATTGCGACCGGCGTTCTCCATCATCCGAACGAGTGAGATCCCGAGCTCGTCAACCATGATCCGATCGACCTCGCGAATCTGCTCGACCGACAACCAGGGAACTGCGCCCGCACCGACGAGCGGCAACGCGTCGGACATCTAGCGGGAGAGCTGCGCGAGCGTCTCGTAGGCGACGGCGACACCGACGCCGTAGACCAGGTGGTACGAGAGGTCGACGGCTAGCGTCTTAGCCGGGTAGCGCCAGGGTGGCTCGTAGATGCCCATCGGGACGAGCTGTGCGTACGAGAGCGTCCAGACACCTGTGCCGAAGGCAAGGCCGCTGGCGATCGGATTCGTCCGGATCGTCTCCTGCACGAGGCCGTACATACCGCCCTGGGCGGTTCCGTACAGCCAGTGCATGACAGTCGTCAGGAGCGGGATCTGGTCGGCGCCTACCTGCTTTCGGAGGACTCCTTCGAGGATGCGTTTGGCGACCTGCGCCGGAGCAGGCGCCTGCTGCCAGCGCTCCGCCTCGCCCACCGGCTCGTTGTCGCCGGCGCTTTCGCCCGATTGGACGAGTTCCTGGTAGGCGGTCATCACCGCGGTGCCGGCGCCGCCCGCGACCAGGCCGCGGAGAAGCGCCCCGAGCGGCGATGCTTCCGGTTGCCGGCCGGGGCGCTTCACCGCGATGCTCATGCCGCCTTGTGGACCCGCGGCTCGCGGACGTCGTGCAGGCGGCGCGGTGCCGCTTCTGCGAGTTGCCGCCGGCCGAGCAGCAGGTAGACCAGGCCGGCGGTCATTCCGAGCGCGAGGTGTGCGGCCCACCACACCCATTGCGGGCTGATCGCGCTCGTCGTGAACAACCGGTCGTTGGGCGTGTTGAGCGGCAGCAGCACGTACCGCATCAGCGCCCAGAGGCCGACGCCGTAGGCGGTGCCGAGCATCAGTGCGCCGGGCGGGTTGCGCAGCATTCGCATGACGGCGACGAAGACGATCCCGATGATCATCGAGTTCATCATGTGGCCGCCGATCCCCAGGACGATCGGGCCGATGTGGTTGGCCGGGTGGCCGAAGTGGTCGAGCCCACCGATGTAGGCCCAGATGCCCATCGGGGCGTCCCAGGCGGTGTGGGCACTCGAGGCCCAGCCGTAGATCATCTCGACCGCGGCCATCATCATCCCCGCGGCCATGCCGCCGACGGCGCCGACGAGCATTGCGCGCTTGGTCATCATCTGCTTGATCCTCCTTTTCTCTTTCCATGTGATGCCGGCCGCGCCGGCATCGATTCGTGGCCGTTTCCGGAGCGGGTGACGGCCGCCCCTGCGACGAGGCGGCCGTCGGGGAGGCAGCTGGCGAGCGCTTATGTGGCGGCGTCTTTGTTCGCCAACTGCTCGATCCGCGCGGCCTGGAAGCGGAGTGAGCGCACGATGGTCGCGAGCGCGAGTGCGACGCCGGTGAACAGGAGCGCGACGCCGGCGAAGCGGAGCGGGCCGACCCAGGCGCCGATGTCGGCGGCGCCGGTCGGGTCGCTGTCGAGCTTGGCTGGCTGCACGAAGCCGATCACGAGCGTCGCGATCAGCGTCATCAGGCCCATCATCATCGCCGGCGGGAACAGCTTTCCCGTCAGCGGCCGCTTCAGGATCAGCGCCTTCTCGCCCAGCGCCTGCTGCACGCTGGTGCCGCCGTCGCGGAGCTCGCCGAGGATGGTCGCGAGCAGGAAGGTGACGGCCGAGAGCAGGAAGCCAATGCCGAGGAATGTCGAAGCCTTCGCTTTCGCGCGGGATCGCCAGCTCGCGACCGATGCGGGTAATCGTTGCGGTTGCCATTTCGGATCGACTCCTTCGGGTCAGTGAGTGGTGAGCGGGCGCGGGAGCGTCTGGCTCAGTACGTGGGCGCGGATCTGGATCCGCCTGCTGATCGCGGTCAGAACGACGGCGACCGAGGTGATGGCAAGCGCGATCACCCCCTGCAGCGCCGGCGTCAGCCACTGCGGGCTGGTGCGGATGAGGCTGCCGCCGGCGCCGTCGGCGAGCGCGAAGCCGAGCGCGACGCCGGCCATCCAGCCGAGCGTGACGAGACCGAGTAGCCCGACTGCCAGTGACTGTCTGGTCTGCGCCTCGCGGTCGAGAGTTTCCATTGCTCCTCCTTCGGGGTGTGATGTGTTGCACGCGTTCTGACCCGGAGGAGCGCGAGGAGATTCGGTGTTCTAGTCGCTGTGGGCGCGCCACGCTTGACGTGCGCATTCGGCTGCGGCCTGCTCGTCGTCGGC
>JABFWJ010000375.1 GCA_013362295.1 Thermoleophilia bacterium | reverse complement strand
GGTTCCTCGCCGATGCATCGCACGAGCTGCGCACGCCGTTGACCGCGCTGCGCGGCAACGTCGCCCACCTCGCGCGACACGGCGCGACGCCGGCGCTCGTCGCCGATCTCGAGGCGGACGCCGAGCGGCTCGCGCGACTCGCCGACGACCTGCTCGCACTGTCGCGCGAGGAGGCCGCAGCGCCGACGGACGAAGAGGTTCGCCTCGACGAGCTCGCCCACGACTCCGGAGCGGACGAGGTCGACGCCGAGCCCGTGACCGTCGTCGGCGAGCGTGCTGCGCTCGAACGCGCGCTCGCGAACCTCGTCGAGAACGCCCGGCGGCACGGTCGGGGGACGGTCAGGGTAAGCGTGCGCGGGGACGGGCCGCGTGCGCTCCTCAGCGTCGAGGACGACGGCGAGGGTGTGCACCTCCTCGACCGCGAGCGGGTGTTCGAGCGGTTCTACGGCGACGGGTCCGGGCTCGGGCTCGCGATCGTCCGCGCGACCGCGGAGCGCCACGGGGGCCGGGCGACGGTCGCGGGCGCCCGCTTCACGATCGAGCTCGTCAGGAAAGCTTCAGAGTCCCGGAGGCACGCTGCGGGTGAGGAACTCGAGAAAGGACGTCCGTGAAGCTCTTCCGCACGCTGTCAACCGCACGCTTGATCGCTCTCGCCGCGCTCGTGGCGGCCGTCGCCGTGGGCGGCGGGCTCGCCGTCGCCGCGACCGGAGGCAGCGGTCCGACGCCGCCGCCGAAGCCGCTTGCGCAGGCGATCCACGACGCGCTCGCCGGCGCGAAGCCCGACGGCATCACGGCGCGCATCGGCTTCACGAACACGCTCTTCCCGTCGGGCTCGATCGTCGGCCAGGCCGGGTCCGCGCTGATCTCGAGCGCGACCGGACGGCTCTGGGTGAACGCGAACGGCGGACGGCTCGAGCTGCAGTCGGATGCGGGTGACGCGCAGATCGTGTGGAGCGACAAGAAGGTGACGGTCTACGACGCGTCGTCGAACACGGCCTACGTCGCGGATCTTCCGCCGGAGACGAAGGACGCGCACGACAAGGGTGCCCTGCCGTCCGTCGAAGAGATCACGAAGCTCCTCGCCGGGCTCGGCAAGCAGTGGACGGTCTCGGGCGCGGACCCGACGAACACCGGCGGCCAGGAGTCGTACACGGTGAAGGTCTCGCCGAGCCACGACGGTGGGCTGCTCGGCTCCGCCGAGCTCGCGTTCGACGCGTTGCGTGGCGTGCCGTTGAAGATCGCGGTCTATGCGCAGGGCGCCTCCGCGCCCGTGCTCGCGCTCGAGGCGACCGACGTCTCGTACGGCTCGGTGCCGGACTCCGACGTCCAGGTTCCGCCGCCCGCGGGCGCGAAGGTCGTCGACCTCTCCTCCCAGGCGCAGGCCGGCGGCCGGAGGAAGGACAACTCGCCGCCCCCCGTCACCGGCGCCGCAGCGACCGCGCAGGCGCCGTTCGCCGCCGTCGTTCCCGATGCGCTCGTCGGGCTCCCGCGGCGGGACGTGCGGCTCATCGGCGGCAAGAACCTCATCTCGGTGTACGGGCAGGGGCTCGGCGCGATCGTGCTCGCTGAGCGCGCGAAGGACACCGGCACGGCGAACGCGAGCCCGCTCGACCAGCTGCCGACGGTGACGATCGACGGCGTCACCGCACACGAGCTCGCCACGCAGCTCGGAACCGTCCTGACCTGGGATCGCGCCGGCGTGTCGTACGTCCTCGCCGGTTCGCTTCCCTCCGCCGCAGCCGAGGCGGCGGCGCGTTCGCTCAGGTGAGCGGCGCGCCGCCCGTCACGGCGCGCGCGCTCGTCAAGCGCTACGGCGCGATCACCGCCGTCGACCACGTCGACCTGACGGTCGAGCGGGGCGACGTCTTCGGCTATCTCGGCCCCAACGGCGCCGGGAAGACGACGTCGCTGCGCATGCTGCTCGGGCTGATCCGCCCGACCGAGGGGAGCGCGGAGCTGTTCGGCCGCGATCCGGCGGAGGCGGGCGCGCGGGCGCTCGACGGGGTGGCGGGCTTCGTGGAGGGGCCTCGCTTCTATCCGTACCTCTCTGGGCGCAAGAACCTCCGCCTGCTCGCCGACCTCGACGGCGGCCGCGCCGCGTCGCGCATCGAGGAGGTGCTCGACGTCGTCGATCTGCGCGACCGGGCGAAGGATCGCGTCGGCGGGTACTCGCACGGCATGCGCCAGCGCCTCGGGATCGCGTCGTCGCTCCTGCGCGCTCCGCAGCTGCTGCTCCTCGACGAGCCGACGACGGGCCTCGATCCCGCCGGCATGCGGGACATGCGCGAGCTCGTCAAGCGCCTCGCGTCGGAGGGGATCACGATCCTGCTCTCCAGCCACATCCTCGCCGAGGTGGAGGAGCTCTGTAACCGCGTCGCGATCATCCGCAGCGGCCGCATCATCTACGAGGGTCTGCTCGACGAGCTTCTGCAGAGCGCGGCCGGCGGCTACCGGCTGCGCGCGTCCGATCCGGAGCGCGCGCGGGCCGTGCTGCTCGCGCGCGGCGTCGAAGGCGTGCAGCTCCTCGACGGCGAGTTGCAGTTCCAGGCCGACGCGGCGACGGTCGAGGCGGCGACGATCGCGCTCGGCGCCGCGGGGATCGGGATCACGGCGTTGGTGCCGTTGACGGCCACGCTGGAGGAGCTCTTCCTCGGGATGACGGAGGAGGAGGCGGCGTGATCCCCGTGTACCGCTGGGAGCTCCTGAAGCTGCTCGCACAGAAGCGGACCTACCTCGGTCTCGGCGTGTCGATGGCGGTGCCGTTGATCTTCACCTTCGTGCTCATCTTCAAGACGGGCGGCCCGAACGACATCCCGCTCGGGCGATACATCCGCGAGACCGGGCTTGCGCTGCCGTTCGTCGTGCTGTTCTTCATGTCGATCTGGGCCTTCCCGCTGATCACGTCGCTCGTCGCGGGTGACATCGTCGCGGCGGAGAGCCACAACGGGACGCTGAAGACGATCCTCACGCGTTCGCGCAACCGCGGGGAGATCTATGCGGCGAAGGTGGCCGCCGCGTTCACGTACACCGCGGTCGTGGTCCTCGCGATGGGGAGCGTCGCCGTGACGGCCGCGAGCATCGAGTGGGGGTTCAACCCGCTGACGTCGCTCTCGGGAACGACGGTGAGTGCAGGGCACGGGCTCGGCCTCCTCGCCGCGAGCCTCGCGATCTACGCGTGGCCGATGGCCGCGATCGCGGCGTTCGGCCTCTTCCTCTCGACGGTGACGCGCAACAGCGCGGCCGCGGTCGTCGGAACGCTGATGTGGGCGCTGTTCATGCAGCTGCTGGGCGTGCTCCCGGGAACGGAATCGATCCGCCCGTACCTCCTCGCAACGCAATTCGAAGCGTGGCACGGCTTCCTGCGCACCCCCGCCGACTGGGCCCCGGTCGTGCGCGCCCTCTGGGTCTGCGCCCTCTACGTGTCGATCCCGGTCTTCGCCGGCTACCTCGTCTTCGTGCGCCGAGACGTCGCCGGCGAGTAACCCTGCACGGCCATGGCCGTGCAGGACACGTCCCGTCGCCAAACGACGTTACGGAAGTGCAACGAACTATCCACAGGCTCGCGCGAGGCCTGATCTCTCCTCGATTTGCGGGGCGGCGGCGCGAGATCGCGCGTCGCCAAACGACGGTACGCTCGGATCATGAGCATCGTCTCCGATGTCAAGGAGCGCGGGTTGGAGGCTGTGCGCGAGTGGGCCCTGCGGCTCGACGGCGTCGAGCCGCAGCGCGCGGTTGCCGACGCCGAGGGGCTGCCGCGGGAGGCGCTGCTGCAGCTGGCGGACCGAGTGCGGCGCTGGCACGGCGCACAGCGCCCCGCCGACATCTCGCTCGAGGTCGAGCCCGGCGTCACGCTCGAGCGCCGCTGGCTCGCGCTCGACACCGTCGGCGTCTACGTGCCGCGCAGCCTGATCTCGACGCTCGTCATGTGCGTCGTGCCGGCGCAGGTCGCCGGCGTGCGGCGGATCGTCGTCTGCACGCCGCCCGACGGCGCGGCGCGCATCGCCGCGGCGGCCGACCTGCTGGGCGTCG